>CBDUQO010000192.1:0-4078 GCA_965369365.1 uncultured Methanosarcinales archaeon | reverse complement strand
AAAGCAGCGTTCTGATGTGAGATCCGTCAACGTCAGCATCTGTCATAATTGATATCTGGTGGTACCTCGCCTTCTCAATATCAAACTCCTCCCCGATCCCGGTCCCAAACGCTGTGATCATCGTCCGGATCTCGTTGTTGCGCAGGATTTTGTGGAGCCTCGCCTTCTCTACATTCAGAATCTTGCCTCTGAGTGGCAGAATCGCCTGGAACTTCCGGTCCCGCCCCTGCTTGGCCGAACCGCCCGCGCTGTCCCCCTCAACCAGGTATATCTCGCTCTTTGCCGGATCCCGCTCAGAACAATCAGCCAGTTTCCCGGGGAGACTCCCTGATTCGAGCGCGGTTTTACGCCGTGTGAGCTCCCGCGCCTTCTTTGCAGCAGACCACGCTTTGGCCGCTTCTATTATCTTCTCTATTATCTTTTTTGCTGTTTTCGGGTTCTCTTCGAGAAATTCATCGAGTCCCTCACCAACAAGCGACTGGACAAGTCCTTTCACCTCGATGTTCCCGAGTTTCATCTTGGTCTGACCTTCGAACTGTGGGCTTGCGAGTCTCACGCTGATTACCGCGGTCAGACCCTCAAGCGTGTCCCTTCCGCTGATATCGCCGTTCTTTACGAGGTTGTTCTCCTTCGCATACTTGTTAATCGACCTTGTGAGTGCGGTCTTGAAGCCGCTTAGATGGGTCCCGCCTTCCGTTGTGTTGATGCTGTTCACGAATGAGCGGACATTATCCGAGTATCCCTCGTTGTACTGGATTGCAATCTCGATATCAGTGTCGTCCTTCTGTTTCTTGAAATATGCAGGATCGTGAAGCGTGCTTTTATTTTCATTCAGGTACTCAACAAACGACCTGATCCCCCCGTCGAAATGATGCGTATCCTCCGATTCAGGGTATGGCTCACCCCGCTCGTCCCTGATTGTGATCCGCACGCCGTGATTAAGGTAAGCAAGTTCGCGGAGACGTTTTGAGAGCGTGTCAAAAGAGAACTCAGTCTCTTCGAAGATTCTGGGGTCCGGCTTAAATGTGATCGCGGTTCCTGTGCAGTCGGTCTCTCCTGTAACTTTTAGATCGTACTTCGGATCCCCCCGCCCGTATTCCTGCACGTGGACACTTCCGTTCTTGTGGATCTCGACGTGTAGCCACTCAGATAGCGCGTTCACGACAGAGACGCCAACGCCGTGCAGACCACCAGAGACCTTGTACGTACTTTTATCGAACTTTCCTCCGGCGTGGAGCACTGTCATCACAATCTCGACAGCGGGCTTTCCGTAATCCTCGATTACGTACACCGGAATCCCCCTGCCATCATCAGATACCGTGACAGAGCCGTCCCGGTTCAATGTTACCGCAATTTCGGTACAGTACCCCGCCATCGCCTCATCGATGCTGTTATCAACGACCTCGCTCACGAGATGGTGCAGCCCGACAGGTCCGGTGCTTCCGATGTACATCCCGGGCAGGGATCGCACCGCTTCAAGTCCGTCCAGCACCCGGATCTGGTCTTCGTTCTCCATGGGGTATTATCGCTGCGAGAGGTCGTAAAGTTATTGGGCAGTCCGTCCAGCACCTGGATCCAAACATATCTATTATTTCCGGATTTACCAGGTCATGGAACCGGTTATCAAAGTGGCGTACATGGAGGTTAGAGGTCACCGATCACCGATCACCGATCACAGCAGGCAGGACAGTACCCGGATCACGCGTCAAACATCGCTCCTCTTCGATCCACCCCACTTAATATGCCTTCCAAACATGTTTTTTGCCAGCGCAACACATCCGCAGAGTGTGATCAGCCAGACATGCCCCATCAATCCGAATGTCCGGACAATAACGCTGCGTAAACCATATTTCCCGTACAGACGCGCCCCATATAGCGGCACAATTGGTGTAGCAAGAAACGCGACGAACGGCAGGGATAACGCAAGGAACCATGCCAGTTTCTTCGATGCGGAAATTTGCGCGGTGATAAACGATGGTAGGTACGTGCGCAGCCCCTGACACGCCCCGGACAACCATCTGACCCGCTGATTGAACAGATCTCTGATGGTGGACGGTGCCTGCTCACCGACCCGTGTATTTTGTGCGAAACCGCCGGTAAAACCCGCGAGATATGCTTTTTGGGTGAAATCAAGATCTTCGCAGGATGCCGACTCGTCCAGATGATCAAATTGATAATCCCTCATGAGTTTGATATTCAAAACGCCGATTATACCATTGAACTGGTTAAACCCATCAAATCGCTCAAACATCCGGTATACATCAGAAAAAAAGCAATATTCTGCGGCAATAGTCCTTGTTATGATATTTTCATTCTCGTTTGTGATGAAACGTGCACCACTTGCGATGATCATGTTCTTGCTTGACCTCAGCAGGCGGGCACACTCGATCAGGAAATTTCTGTCAGGACGGCTGTCCACATCAAAGAGTGCAACATAATCCGGCGCACGCCCCGGCGCCTGCTTACACGCATCAAGAGCGTCGTTGATCGCACCGGCGCGACGTCCCCGGGTGCTTGTGCGTGCAATCACTGCAATTGGCATCCTACCAAGGAATTTCAGGCGATCATCGGTTTCATCCGTGATGTCAAGAACATAGATGACCCGGACATCCATATCGCCCGTTTCAAGACCTAATATACAATCTACAGATTTTCTAAGTACTGATATCGGCTCATAGTGTGCTACCGGTACGATAACATCCAGGCGTTCCATATCTCATCAGCCGAATAGCAGAGTGACGATATCCGCGCCATACATCTCACTTACGACAAGATTCAGCACGATTCCAACAATCGCGCCTGTAACCAGACTGGTAATGATCCGAATCTTGATGATAAGGACCGCAGCTATGATTATTGACACGATCAAACCAATTCCCGAACCGGACCCGATCATATTTAGAAGCCCAACAGACCCCGATATAAGCCCAAGCATCACCGAAACTGCATTTATCCCAAATATAATTCCTATTATCACGCCGATTATGGTGAATGTGTTGCCAGACATGATACCGCCCATCCTCAATTCAGATGCACCCTGTCTCCTGTTGCCATGTAGATCACGTTTTCGCAGAGGTTCACGGCATGATCGCCGATGCGCTCGAGATACTTCGAGACGAAGAGCAGGTTCGAGATGCTGGCAAGCTTCTTCGGATCCTCGACCAGATATGTTAGCAGTTCCCTGCGCACCTGATCATAAAGCCCGTCGACGATATCATCCTGCTCAGCAGTCTTGTATGCAAGGTCACTATCCGAATCATGAAACGATTTGATCGCTGAGTTAAGCATCTCTCGCACCAAATCGGACATGCGCGGAATGTCAATTAAGGGTTTTACGTGCGGCTCACCCTTCGTATATATCGTGACCCTTGCGATATCGACGGCAAGATCCCCCATCCGTTCGAGATCGATCTGTATCTTGAGTGCTGTTGCAATTGTACGCAGATCGACTGCCATTGGCTGCTGGAGCGCAATCAGTCTCAGGCATAACTTCTCGATGTCACACGCAAGATCATCCACCACACTGTCCTGCTCAATCACTGACTGAGCCAGCGACATGTCATGGGTTTTGAGCGAAACGACCGCGTCATGGATGCGTGCATCAACCGTACCACCTAGTTCTATAATATCTTCTCTTAGTGTTTCCAGTTCGTGTTCGTACTGATTCCTAACCATTATAATATCTTATGTAAACGATGTTATATTACTCTATTTGTCAAATGTGATTGCCAGGTTATGTGATGCCGGATACCAACTCACGAGTTTCCGGAGACCGGGGAACCGAAAGTAGCAGACATTGGACTTACTGAGATTTTTTCATGGTATACTCAGCACCGGCATAAACTGCGATTTTTATCGATAGAGTCATAGCCAATATTTAGTATACGGGCAAACACTTTTTAGTTTGAGATACAAATCTTAACCGGTGATCTGCATGATCAAGATCAAATTCACTGAGGGAGAGATGAAAACATTGGATTACGAACGGTATCACCACCACCATCATCCCCTCACGCGTTCAGCGTAGAATGAACGCTCTTTGGTTGAAGAGCCAGAATACAAGCCATAAACAGATATG
>CBDUQO010000191.1:0-4123 GCA_965369365.1 uncultured Methanosarcinales archaeon | reverse complement strand
AATAAACGAATGACACGAATGCTAAATTGGAATAAATTTGTGCCATTCACCCAAACGCGTAATTCATAATAAAAACTGCCTATAAATGAACTAAATTCTCGGAAAATCTCCTAAATCAAATGGGAAGATTCGGATAAAATGGGCAACCTCGTTATAAGCATTGGTCACTGCAACTCAAGATACCAGAGAGCCGTTTTTACTCGATTTTTTGTGAAAAAATCGTTTACCGAGCGAACACCGGAGCCATTTTGATAAACGGCCCCGGCGCCCGTCGAAATCAAAAAAACTATTTAGATTCTTCTGCCACGGCGCCCGCCTTTTGACATGGTGCCATCGTGCGGCAGCGGCGTCACATCTTCGATCCTTCCGATGCGTATTCCAGTTCTCGCAAAAGCACGTATTGCTGCCTGCGCGCTTGGTCCCGGGCTTCGCTGTTTGTTGCCACCGGGAGCTCTGATCTTGATATGAACACCTGTGAACCCGCGGTTCTTCAACTGCTCTACTACTTGGGCGACGATCTTCATCGAGATGTAGGGGGAACCTTCATCCCGGGCGACCTTGGTGACCATGCCACCAGACGATTTTGCAACGGTCTCAGCACCGGTCAGGTCGGTGACCGTGATGATCGTGTTGTTGAAAGACGAATGGATATGTGCAACTGCCCATTTCTGTTCTGCCATGATTACTGCGCCTCCTCTTGTGCTCCGTTAAGTATGCTCTCACCGGTAGCAACTTGCGTCGGACGCTCCGGGTGCGTTTCGTGCGCAATCGGGGAGCTGCCATAATAATCGATCTGCATCGCCGCCTTCATTGAGACAAGATAACTCGGTATCGTGACCTTATGACCACCAACCGCGATGTGCCCGTGTGTGATAAACTGCCGCGCCTGCCGCATGGTGTGCGCAAGCCCCTGCCGGTACACCTGTGTCTGCAAACGGCGCTCAAGAACGTCTTTGACCTCAAAGGTCAGGATATCGGTCAGTTCCGTATCAGCCGGCATGATATTAAATCGCTGCAATCGTGCAATGATCTGGTTTGCCTCAGTCTCTATATGTCCTATAAAATTCCCCGCGGCAGATTCGGCAAGCAACCTGCGCGTAGCACGCCGGTACTTCCGAAGAACGCTTTCTGCGGTCCAGACCTCGCGTTTGTTCCGCAGTCCATAAGTCTTAACCAGTTCACTTTCTGCTGCAAGTCTTTCAGCCTGCCAGGGGTGTTTTGGCGTGCTGTATTGTTTATGACGCTTACGTGGATGTCCCATTCACTCACCTATTAATATTAATTACGCGCGTTTTCTGCTGACGCCGACCGTGGTGCCAGATCTTCCGGTGGACCTTGTTCGCTGCCCGCGAACACGTAGACCACGTTCGTGCCTGATGCCCCGGTAACTGCGGGTCTTCTTCATAATGTTTATATCTTCAGTCAACGACAGACCCAGATTCACACCTATGAGATGTTTGTCTTCGCCGGTCGTAAGGTCATTTCTTCGATTTAACATCCATGTCGGCACCACATTTTTAAAATCGTCGATTGCTTTTCTTAGTTTTTCAACTTCGGAGTCGTTCAACGATCCTATTATCTCTGTAGAGTCTATTCCCGCGTTGTTCGCAAGAATTTTCGCGGTCCGTATGCCGATACCTTTCAATCCGGTGAGTGCATACTGTACCGATTTGTGACCGTCCAGATCAGTGTTTACAATGCGGACAAGATGTTTTATCTCGGGCGTCCCTTTGGTTTCTTCAGTAGTTTTTTCGACGTCTTCCATATTGTTCCTCCGCGCAGGTAGCCACGGATATGCAATTCGTAATTCGATCTCGGTTTTGATGTAGATAAAGTATTCGTTCACCCATGCATTATATGCATGCCCCCACCATGCACTTCACTGTAATGCCAACTAACATAGCTGGTAAGTGGCAAGGGTTATGGTTGATCAAGGGTTAATGATAAATATATGCAACCCCCACTTAGTTATATTATCGGAGGGAAAAGATTTGTTCAAGGCAGTTATAAATGCAGAAATATTGCAGGATGCGATTAAAGCAATTTCAGCGATTATCGATGAGTCACGTTTTGAGATCTCATCAGATAGGTTGGTGGCACGGGCTGTTGATCCTGCAAATGCTGCGATGGTCTCGCTTGAATTGTCCGGGGACGCTTTTGGGTCTATGGAAGGTACGGAATGTGAGATCGGCATTGATCTAAGCAGATTCAGCGAAATTCTTGGTATGGCGGACAGAAACGGCGAAATCGAGCTGGAACTGGACCCAAATACTCATAAGCTCGATATTGCCATGGGTGGTTTTTCATATAAGTTATCACTGCTCGATCCATCAACGCTGCGGAAGGCGCCAACCGTGCCCACACTCGACCTCCCGGCAGAAATTACAATTTCGGGGGCGGTATTCCGGCGCATGATCAAAGCGGCAGAGATGGTGAGTGACCACATGACTATGGGCGTGCATGATGGTGTATTCTTTATGGAGGCAACCGGTGATACGGATCATGTCAGCATGGACCTCACAGGTTCTGATCTGATCAGCATCGTTCCCGCTGAAGTTCGGTCACTGTACTCACTGGACTATCTGTCCGACATCAGTAAAGGGGTCGGCAGTGCCGGTGAGGTTGTCATCAACATAGGGCGCGATCTACCTGCAAGCATCCGGTTTGAGCTTGCCAATGGCGATTGCACGGTGAAGTATGTCCTTGCACCACGAATCGAATCGGACTGATCGATGATGGCAGACAACTATACCAGCACAGTGATCAAAGGGGATGACCAGCCACTGACATTCACGAGCGAGGTCACGATTCATGAGTTGCAGGATATCAAACTAAACGCGCCGGTCATGATCGAGGGGTTGCCTGGCTTTGGACACGTTGGTAAACTGGTTGCCGAACACTTAATCGACGTGTTCCATGCAACGCGGATCATCGACATTTATTCAATCCATTTCCCACCGCAGGCAATCGTGCTTGATGACTGTGCGGTCAGACTCGCCCGAAACGAGATCTATGCCTGCAAGTCAAAGGATGGAAAGAGTGATATGCTGATTCTAGTCGGGGACAACCAGAGCGCAACGACCCGGGGACATTACATCCTCTGCGACGTTTTTCTTGATATCGCAAAGCGGTTCAATGTCTCCAGAATCTACACGCTCGGAGGGTACGCGACCGGTCAGCTAGAGGATACAGGCACCGTGATCGGGGCTGTCAACAATCCGGATATGGTCAAGGAATTGAGCGAGTACGGTGTTGATTTTCAGGAGAGTGAACCATGGGGCGGCATCATTGGCGTCTCGGGAATCTTACTTGCTATGAGCATAGAACTGAATATCGATGCAGTATGCTTGATGGGAATCACATCAGGATCTATCGTCGATCCAATGAGCGCGCAGGCAGTGCTCCGTGTGCTCAGTCAGGCACTTGGTATCGAGGTGGACATGCAGGCGCTTGAAGAACATGCCGCCGAGATGGAGAAAGTAGTCGCAAAACTGGAGGAGATGCAGCAGATGCAGATGTCTTTGACCAAGGGTGATGAGGATCTGCGTTACATTGGATAACGCGCGTAATGCTCGAAAAATTCTTTAGACCGGACAGTGTAGCCATCGTTGGCGCGTCCCGTGAGGAGGGGAAAGTCGGGAGGGTAGTGCTTGAAAACATCCGAAAGGGATTTGGGGGTGCTATTTATCCAATAAATCCTAAGTCGGATGTGATTGACGGATTGAAATGCTACCCGGACATCACCAGCGCGCCACCAGTGGATCTTGTAGTCATAGTCGTGCCTGCAAAGGTCGTGCCCGGCGTGCTCCGGGAGTGCGGGGCAAAAGGGGTTAAGAACGTAGCTGTTATCTCAGCCGGGTTCAAGGAAGCGGGAGCTGCAGAACTGGCGATGGAATGTGTCGCTAGTGTCCAAGAATACGGCATGAGAATGCTTGGACCAAATAGCCTCGGATTTATTGGCACACATTCAGGAATCAATGCATCTTTTGCTGCGGGCATGGCAATTCCAGGGGATATTGGTCTTGCATCACAGAGTGGCGCGCTATGTACCGCAATTCTTGACTGGGCGGAGATCAAGCGGTTCGGATTCTCGATTTTTGTCAGTCTCGGGACTAAGGCGGAC
>CBDUQO010000190.1:0-4126 GCA_965369365.1 uncultured Methanosarcinales archaeon | reverse complement strand
AGATTACGGATGCGACTAAGATCATGCAACTCGCAACGACCCACAGCCACATCCCTGAGCCGCTCCGTGCTGCGCACCTGATCGCAACAGGCATCGTGTGCGGAGAGTCGCGGGGGCGGGCGTGAACATTTGCATAAGCGAAATTAAGATGGTGAAGTCGGATTATCGATACCCTCGCCAGTAACCAGTGCGGCTGCTGCCCGGATAGCTTGTTAGCCCTCGCATCTCAATACCTGCCTTCTCCAGCGACAAGAGCCCCTGACGCAGCACACCATCCGTCCTGCGCTCCTGTGAGCGTCACGCCGACCCAGTCCCTGTACTCGTTGCCAGACCATCCGTAGACCCACCAGGTGTTCCCGCCGGTAAGCCCAACGTGAATCGATACTTCCGCATCCGGGGGTGCCATGTAATTTGCATAGATGCGGCTCTCGTATTCGTAACGTGTGGGGGGCGTCCGGTCTTCGGGATGCGGCATCCTGTAAACCGAGCGAGCAAGGTTGTACTTCGGAGAGAGTGTTGGCTCATTTCCAGCCGGGTTTTTTGTGTTTATCTCGCGATCCGCCTGCACCCTCGCCGAAACCAGTTCGAACGTATATGCCGGATCCGGGCAGGGAATCGCGTCCGGACCGCACGCTTCTTCTGGCAATGGCACGGGAGGGGTGTTACGATCAGGAGTTATCTCCTCTACGTGTATCTTTAACATCTTCCCGTGCTCTGTTTCGACGATCTCGCAATCCCACCCCTCCGATTTCGAGGCGTTTTTTGCTACGATCTCGCAACCGATCTTCGAGTCTTCTTCTGACACAGGTAGCGGTACGTAAAATGTTGCGTTGTGCAGGGTAGAATCCATTCTTACCATGACATCATAGCGATATTCGCTTCTGTACGAATCCTCGTACATGCTGTGGGTGTGATACATCCATGCGCAGGAGAGCAGCAGTATCACAGCAAGCAGTCCGATCCCGAGTTTCGCGAGTGTTCTCATATTCTAAACCTCTTTCACTCATGCCTCAAGGCATCCACAGGGTTCATCTTCGCAGCCTTGTACGCGGGAAACGCCCCTGCGATCAGACCGACCCCGACAGATACACCGAATCCGACCAGGATCAGCGAGACTGGAAATACGTTTGGTAGACCTATCATGCTCGTTGCGCCGTAAGCTCCGGCAACTCCGAGAAGCGAGCCAAGAATTCCGCCAAAGAGTCCGACTACCGCTGACTCCACGACAAAGAGCGAAAGAACATCCCTGCTCGTGAATCCAAGCGATTTCATCAGCCCGATCTCATTTGTCCTCTCGCTAACAGTTACAAGCATGATGTTTGCAATCCCGATCGAGCCAACAACAAGCGAGATCAGTGCAACCGCGGTCAGGAGTGCGCCGATCGCGTCAGCCCAACCGCCGGTCATCTCCAGAAGTTCGGTCTGTGTGGTTATCGCGTACGGTTTCGCATCTTCATCGTCCATGTCACGCTTGGAGACCGCGAAGTTTCTGGCGAGCCGCTTATCCATCTCTTCTGCGGTTTCTTCCACTGTGTCGAGGCTGGCTGCTGATGCAAAGAATGCGCTGTAGTCGTTCTCTCCTGTTATCTCCATCATCGTATCGATCGGGATTAAGATATCGTTATTAGGAGTTGCGCTCGGATCACCGAAGAAATTAACCTCCCCAGTGATCCCTTTCACCTTAAATTTCCTGGTGACCGATGACCCATCATCCAGCCGGAACGTTAGATCAATCGAGTTCTGCAGACCAATCTTCCGGTCAAACTTCTCGTTTGCGACATCGCATCCAATAACTACCGCGTACCGATCTTTATCTGTTAAAAAAGATCCCTCTGCGATCTTCATGTTGCGAACTTCATAACAATCTTCAGAAACTCCCTCGACAGTGGCGATCCTGGACTCGGACATGTATTTTACCTCGGCAGAGCGCCATATTATAGGAGACACGCTCGCAATGCCCGGTGTATTCTTTATCAGTTTCAGTTCGTTATCAAAGAAGAGATTATCTTCCTTGCCCTCTATGATGATGAAGTTCGTGCCGATCGAGTCGATCTCGTCTGCGAAGTACTGGGTAAAGCTTGCACCGAGCGCGACGTTGGCAACGACTGCTGCAACGCCGATGATGATTCCAAGAGCGGTCAATGCGGATCGCATCTTGGCGCTCGTGATGCTGCCGATTGCGATCCGCACCGATTGTACCGGGTTTATCATTGTGAATCAGCTCCTGATTGACTGGATTTTAGTTCTTTCGTCTCTTTCTGCGGTAGACGCCTGCGCCAACAACGACCACCAGCAGCAGTGCTGCGCCGATCATGATCGTGCCGGAATTACCCTCTGGCACCACCTGCTCAATCTCGATCACCCGGTTGTTGATGACCCGCTCATGCTGGTTGTTGCCGTTTCGGTACTCTGCATAGAGGTGGAGCTCGGCATCATCTGATGAATTTCCTGTAACCTCGCAATCGAACTCGATTGTGAAGAGTTCGTCAGGCTCCATTGTTCCGATGAAGTACTCGGCAGGCGTAAACGTGATGCCTTCTGCCCGCGGTTCGATGCTCACGGACGTAAACATGCTTGAGTGCGTATTTGCGACGTCAAACTCGATCTTGCCCCCGTCACAGGCGAGTTTCAGCGGCTTGGACGGAATGATCTTGATTCCAGCGGATTCAACCCTGATGGGTATGTTCCACTTTGCATTGTATGTGTGTGAACTGCCAGTGAGCGCGAGGTTCAGATGCTCGGTTCCATCCGCTGCGTCATCGCTAACCCACACGTTATATGAGATATCGATTGAGTCGCCGGGTCCGAGAACACCCATATCCTGGTAGGAACCGGTCATAACATCGACCCCATCCGATCCAACGAGTTCTACCCCTTTTAACTGCGCATTGGTGTCGTAATCCTTACCGTCGATGGTTATCAAGTACTGGGATGCGGTGTTTGTGAGTGTGATCGTCACAGTACCATCGTCTCCGGGAATCAGCACTTCCGGATCGGTCTTTATCGCTTCGAGCTTTAGCGTGCCCCTGCTATCGAGGGTGTCTGTACCCACCTTGATCTCAAAGTCCTTCTCAGACCATGTCGTGCCTTCATCGCCCTGATACCTGATCGTGATCTTGTGGGTTCCGGGTTTTGCGTCAGATGCCACGAAAATGCGATATTCGTACATTGCTGAGGAGTCTGCCCCGATGCTTCCCTTGTTCTGGCGGGCATTGTCGCTTGAGTCGAGTGTGAATGGATATTTCGGCATGAGTTCGATCGTCACATCCTCTGCTGTGCCGCCGCCCATGTTCTTCACGTTCACCCATAGATCCACGTACTTCCCGATCTCTGCCGGATATGGCTCGTATCTCGTGATGTCTACCTTGAGCGCGCCGCCTGCAGCAGTTGCTGGGGTGATCATGGTTGCTGATGCGAGTATTGCGAGAACTAAGAGCTGTCGTAGCAGGTTTGCGGTGCTTTGGGTCATGATGCTCACCTCAGTTGTTTACATTCCCATTTACAAGCAACCCGTCTTTCACGCGCACAATCCTGTCAGCGTATGCCGCAATCTCATGGTCGTGCGTGATCATGATTATGGTGCGCCCATCCCTGTTCAGGTCCTCAAAGATCTTCATGATCTCCTCTCCGGTCTTTGTGTCGAGATTTCCGGTTGGCTCGTCAGCGAGAATGATCGCGGGATCGTTTACGAGCGCCCTTGCGATCGCAACACGCTGGCGCTGCCCGCCTGATAGTTCTGTCGGTTTGTGATGCATCCTGTCAGACAGTCCGACCAATTCAATGAGTTCTTTTGCGCGCTTCCCCGGATCGATGCCTAATTTCTGGTTTGCAAGCGTCGGGAGTTCGACATTCTTGAGCACGCTCATTCTGGATACAAGATTGAAGGTCTGGAACACGAATCCGATCTCCTGCCCCCTGAGATGCGCAAGTTCGGCTTCGGTGAGTTTGCTCAAGTCCTTTCCTGATACGTGGATCTCTCCACCGGTCGGGAGGTCGAGGCATCCGATCAGGTTCATGAGCGTGCTCTTGCCTGAGCCGGATGGCCCCATGATCGCAAGGAACTCGCCGCGCCGGATTGCGAGATCGATGCCATGGAGTACCGGCACTTCCATTTCGCCGATGCAGT
>CBDUQO010000189.1:0-4169 GCA_965369365.1 uncultured Methanosarcinales archaeon | reverse complement strand
TCGGATCGGCAGTCATGATGCCTGAAACCTCCTTCCAGAACCAGATTTCGTCGGCATGAACCGCTGATCCGATCAGCGATGCCGAAAAATCAGATCCGCCGCGTCCAAGTGTCGTAGTGATCCCAAGCTCGTCTTCTGCGATGAATCCAGCGACAACCGGCACGCATTTACCGATCAGTGGGGTCAGCCTCTGGCATATTCGTTCGCGAGTATTATCGAGTGGTTTTGCGCCCCCGTACCTGCTGTCGGTCACGATGCCAGCTTCTCCGCCTGTGAGGTGTACCGACGACATGCCAACTGACCGCAGCGCCCCTGATAATATGGGTGCTGCAAGCAGTTCCCCGTAAGAGGATATATAATCACGGGATCGGGCAGTCAATTCACCAAGATAACATATCCCGGTCAAAGCCTGCTTGAGCTTGTTAATACGACCGTCCAATTCATTTAATACCTGATCAAGGATCACCGGGTCATTAATTGCGATGTTCGCCGCATTGTTATGTAGATCTCGCAGATATTCGATCACTTCATGGACTGATTCAACGCTGCCGGAATCTGCTGCGGCATCCGCCCGTTCAAGCAGGTGATCGGTGACATCCTTAATAGCGGAAGTCACAATGACCAGTTCGTGCTCACGATACCGGTTTATCAACTCGGCGACCCATTTGATCTTCTCGCCATCCGCAATCGAAGCGCCTCCGAACTTCATGATCAGCCGCATGTCTGTTAAGGAGGCGATATTCCTTGAAAAAGATAGCGGTTCAAAGATGCGAGCCCGCTTAATTCAACCGGCAAGAAGCTTGCATCACAGGTTGCCATTGTGGCTACCCACCATCAAGGGGTGATCCTGTCAACGATCTCCACGCCTTCCATGATCCAGTTCCTGCTCCCCCTCCGTATAATCCCCTCAGGAACCGTGCTGAGTGCTGTGATTGCCTCTTCTGTAGTCATCCCGAAGATACTTGCGAGCGCAATCATCTCTCTTGGCGCCCTGAGATCGTAGATCGACTGCGCATTGCTCGTAAGCAACACCGGCGCACCATACTTGCGTGCGAGCTTGAGGTTGTGCCTCAATTCGGCGAGCGCCCGGACCCGCGATGACCCGCGCAGCCGGATGATCGAACCCATATCAAACTCAATTGCCACCAGGTTCTCAGACGCAAATCGCATAAGCACCTGATTCAGTTTCTCGCCCGGGTGCGAAAGGATATCGACATCCCGGTTCTCTACTGCTGCACGATTGATCTTCTCACGTCCTCCGTGAACAGAAAGCACGCACGCCTTTGCGCGATGCTTACGGATCGTCTGCATGAGGTGTGTCGGGTTCTTTGCGACGATCTCGATTCCCGAATAGATCCGGGTTCCGGTGTGATCCGCGGTCTTTGGTGCTCGCAACGGGTGCGGGGTGTGGTTCGTGATCGCTATCCCTGCGTAGCCGTAGCCGGATGCGGTCTCAGCCATCGCTTCGGGTGTGCTTTCGCATTCGGGCGTTGCGTGGACGTTGAAGTCGTAGAATTTGTGGGTATGCATGGTGGTCATGTGTTAGTGGGGCTTTGTCTGAGTGATCGCTCTAACAAACCATATAGTTCACCGCATCATCCGCGTAATGCTCTCTCCCGCGTCCCTGATTTCGTGAAGCGACAGCACAACTACACCAGCAGTATCACCATCACCGCCGCCAAGCCCAATCTTCAATTCATCGCCCCCTACCTTGCCGATGACCCAATGTGGCACACCATGCAGCTCCCTGACGACCGCGTCCGGATCAGGCGTCGCAAGGATCGCGCGTCCATGTGACTCAGAGAAGAGCACCGCGTCAGAACCCAATAACACATTCCCTGCGCCGGTGATACCTGCAAGGTCGATATCCGCCCCGATCTCCTGCGCCATCTCAGATAGTGCAACTGCAATCCCTCCGTTTGAGATGTCGTGTGCTGATGTGACCTGTCCGGTGCAGACCGCCGCCCTCACCAAATCAAGGAGCCTCTGTGGGTCTTGCGGAGGCACGGGAACGCTTCCGCCGCCGCAGCCATATATCTTGTAATACTCGCTTCCGCCAAGTTCCTCCTTTGTTTCCCCAACCAGGATGACCGTGTCACCCGCTTCTGCAAATCCCGTTTCAGGGATGCGATAACTCCCGTAATCTTCAACAATCCCGACCATTCCAAGACTCGGCGTAGGTGGAATTGCGGTCTTGAATTCATCGCTCTCGTTGTAGAATGAGACATTCCCCCCGACAACAGGAATCTGAAGTGTTCGAGCCATATCCCCAATTCCACGTACCGATTCGGCAAACTGCCAGTAGATCGCGGGGTCATCAGGATCTCCGAAGTTGAGGCAGTTTACAAGCGCGATCGGCAAAGCGCCCTTACAGGCAAGGTTCATTGCGTTTTCGAAAGTCGATCCTGCTGCGCCATTGTACGGATCGAGCGTGATATGTGCCGGGTTGCAGCCGCACGAGAGTGCAAGTGCAAGCGAAGCCTCATCATCGATCCTGAGCACGCCTGCGTCATCCCCTGGCTTAAGCGTGGTTCGTATCTGGACCTCGTGGTCGTACTGGCGGTAGACCCACTCCTTTGATGCGATATTAGGGGACGCGAGCAGTTTCATGACCCGGGTCTTTGGATCGTCCGCAATCCCGGGTCTTTTCACCTCCACCGCCCCTTTTTCCTGCTTTTCAGGCTCGCTCTCAAATGCCGGTGCGCCGCCTGATAGGAACGTGATGGGCAGATCCACAACGACATCGCCATTGAACTCGACAAGATACTGCCCATCGTCAGTGAATTCGCCGATCACGCTTGCATTCAGGTCGTACTTCTCTGCAATCGCAAGCACCGCCTCCGCATTCGATGGATCCACCTCAAGAACCATCCTTTCCTGCGATTCGGCGATCAGGATCTCGTAAGGCGTCATCCCTGATCCACGCAGGGGAACCTGATTAAGATTGAGATGCAAGCCCAGATCTCCTTTCGCGCCCATCTCTGCGCTTGCACCGACAAGCCCTGCTGCGCCGAGATCCCGACATGCGAGAACGTAGCCTGATTCGATCGCCTCAAGAACCGCCTCTATTACGAGTTTCTCTGTGAACGGGTCACCGATCTGGACGCTTGACCGGTCCTCAGCCTCCGAGTCCTCGGATAGGTCACGCGATGCGAACGATGCACCCCCAAGCCCATCGCGCCCGGTAGTCGATCCCATCAGGATGAGCACATCGCCAGCCCGCTGCGCTGTTGCAGTGACGATGTTCTTCTCGTGCGCAAGCCCGACGCAGACCACGTTTACGAGCGGATTTCCAGAGTACGCGTCGTGAAAGAATGTCTCGCCGCGAACCACCGGAACGCCGATGCAGTTTCCGTAGCCCGCGATGCCCTCGACAACGTGCTCAAAGAGGTATCGGTTCTTTGGTTGGTCAGGCATCCCGAAGTACAGCAGATCCATGAGAGCAATCGGGCGTGCGCCCATCGAGAGGATGTCACGGACGATTCCGCCAACGCCGGTTGCCGCGCCGTTGCATGGATCCACGTATGATGGGTGGTTGTGGCTCTCCATCCCGATTGCGAGGACGAGGTCGCCCTTCAGGCGCACGATTGCGGCATCGTCACCGGGACCAATTATGACGCGGTCGCCAACGGTCGGGAACGTGCGCAGGTGCTTCGCGCTCGAGCGGTACGAGCAGTGCTCGCTCCAGAGATTGAGGAAACAGTCTTCCTCGACCGGGTTTGGCGGGCGGTTCAGTCGCGTAGTTATGGTTTCAAGGTCGGTTTGTGGTAGCAGGGACATGGTTGGGTTATCTGTTTCTGGCGGGATAAATGTGATTTGGTTTTGAGGGTTTGGGCCGGGTTGGTGCATACTTATGCGATTCAACAATCACAGCATTCACGTGGGACCTGCTGGCTCTCTGAGTCATACGTGGTTCAATATAGGAAATAATCTGAAGAATTTATTATTGGAAATAAAAACCGCAGAGGTTGCAGAGAGGCGGTGTATGGGATCACAGAATATGTCCGCGAAGAAGTTGCTTTTGGTTCAGGTTAATTATGCACGGCTGCGCCACCACCGTGGAGATGTCTGTTGAGACGAGACTCGGGGTCAGCATGGCTCGATTGTGGATGGCGGCTTGGATGAGATCGCATAAGCAACCCATGTCACGCCACTGATCTCGTTTGTGA
>CBDUQO010000188.1:0-4190 GCA_965369365.1 uncultured Methanosarcinales archaeon | reverse complement strand
CGGTGTGCATGAGACAAGTTAATTTCGATAGGTTATTTTTCGGTGACCCCTTAGTCCAGTATATTGCAGTAACCTGAAACAGCCAGATGAGAAATAGATAGGAAGTGCAGCCCCGGTATAGAAGGGCTGCAGCCCCCACACGAGTGGTGTTAAACCACACGAAACGGATGTTGGAGGATAATATAGGTGGTAATAATCATTATGAGGTTACATCCTTATATAGGTGTTTGTGATTGGAGTGCCACCATCTTCTCACTATGATTATGATTATGTATATTCTGCCCGGCGTGAACCACTGGACTCAATTATGCCTAAAACTGGCGAGAGACTTGCAAACACTTGAAGGAGTGTTAATGGACTGCAAACCGGGACTACAAAAGCGGTGATCAAATGAGCGCCATTGCTTAGAGGATTGCAAGATGCACAAGTGTATATAAGGGGAAACTCTCACGTACCGTTCTTAAACGAGGGGGTGCGAGTAATCGCTTCCCACATAGTCTGCGATCCCTAAACACTTGATTCCATACCAGCCGGATTTATCTACGAGGTGCTTCGCACTCGCGAATTGTCAAAGAGCTTTTTTAATTGCCCCTCCCCACACCACCCATCTTACCAAAGATCCGGTCTTGTTATCCCGTAAGATCGAGCCGGTTGTCATGCGCCATTCGGATGTGCGATCTGCGAACCCGTGCAACTATCAACGGTCTCATCTGGCACGAGGTGAACATACACCCCGTATCTCAAATTCCATGCCGCAAAAACCTTTTCGAGCACGCCGGCGTCCCTGACATTAGGCATACACCATGGTAGTCTTCCGAAACCCCGCCCGCAGCCTTGAGAATCATGAGCGCATCGAGCGATGTGACCCGCCCATCGCCGCTGACGTCATAGCACAAGTCGGGCGGGTGGCTGACGACTGCGATTTCAAGCGCAATCACTGCGTCCGCGGCGGTGAATGCTGACGGTCCCGCCTGGGTCGGGGCGGGGGCGCAGGGGGCTGGATTGGTCTCGAACGGATAAAACGTCACTTCACAAGACCCCTCTTCATCATCGTGGACGCTCGCATCGATAGTGCTGTTGTTCATTCCGGCACCCCAGAAGTTGTTGATCGCATCGACATCATCGGACTGGGAATTTTTGAACTGGTAATGGTAACTACCATCGGTCTGGTATGCGTGCAATTCCTCCCCACCCTTTCTGATGGGGACTCCTTGCACAATCAGTTGAATTCCCAATCGTTCGATGTTGTTGTGTGTTGTCTGACGTATCTGTTTTCACAATTTCATCTCCTGTACTTTTTTGATCTTGCAAGTTCGGTGATCGCATAGGTCACTGATTGGATGCTTCTGTATCCTGTTATGAGTTGTAAACTTCTCGAGAATCCCTCACCACCTTGCTACAACAATTTTAACGCTGCAAGATTTCGGATTCGCAACAAAACCGGTTACATTCAGTTTGCGTGCGATATTCTCCACCGCGTCCATGTAACCAACCCATCGCACTTCGCGCTTTGTGATCATTATTGCCAGTTCCATTTTGGCATGCACCCCGCCCAATTCTTACTATCTGTAAGGCTGTAATCCTGTGCTATAGTGCTACCCCCTCATAAATACCTTTCCGTATGCAGTGCTGCCACATTATATGGTGTTTGGGTCATATCCTCGTCGGTGGTGCGGTCGGATAAACCCAAATATAGTATGAAATCTCTTGAATGAATATAGTTCTTGAGAAAATAACATTTAATCTGTGTCCGTCTATGAAATCTGTGGCTGATAAAAGCTGTTAGCCACAGATGAACGCGGATTACACAGATTACACAGATTTTACCTACAACACGCTTGAACAGATTCATGGAACCTCCCATAACCCCCGGATGATGTGGCAGTCCCAGTGCAGAGCAAACTATAAGTATAATGTACGAACATGATCATTATTGTACAAAGTTATACAGTAAATATACAGCGAATATACGGTAACAGCCATGATCGAACTACTTCCCTCCGAACCCGAATACAGAGACGCGCTCAGTTCCCTGAAACTGCCCGCGATCGTGCAACTGACTGCAAAGACAGACGCGAAATGCACGCCGCTTGACCTGTACGCGTCGTTCAGGTCGAACAACCCAAAATATTCTTATCTGCTTGAGTCGGTCGAGAAAGAAAAGCATCACGCACGCTTTTCGTTTGTGGGATCAGACCCGGATGCGGTTGTCACGGTGAGAGACCGTAAAATCTTGTTTGAATGCCAATCAGAGACACCACTCACCCGCCACATTGCATCCAGCCTCGCAAAGGTCTGCGATGGTGGTGGCGGAGGCGATGGTGGCGATGGTGGCGATGATTACGGCGAGATACGCCCGGAATACGACGTTTTGGATGCATTAAAGCCAATCGTCCCTGCCGCCGGGGTTCTGCGCAGCAAAACGTTTGACAGGCAGGTGTTTCTCGGCGGGGCGATTGGATATTATGGATATGACATCGTGTACGACTGCTGGCTGGACATAAAGCGACACAAGAGCGCAACAACACCAGATGCCCAGTTCCTGATCACCTCACGTACAGTTGTCTTTGATCACCTGACCGGAGAAATTTATATCGTGATAACGCCGTTTATAGAGGACTCATCCGGCGGAAGTCTCACGGAAACGTACCGGCAGGCAGAATCCGATGCAGCAAATCTCCTGTCGATCATCGAAGGGGTGAAAAGTGGGGTTGCAACCAGCAACAATCACCATGGATCAGAAAGGGGTGGCAAGATGACCTCAAACACTGATCAGGACGTGTATGAGGTAATGGTCAGAAAAGCAAAGCAGCACATCGTCGATGGCGACATCTTTCAAGTCGTGCTCTCCAGACGATATAAGGCAAAAAACATGCACGATTCTGTGGAACTGTACAGAAAACTCAGGGATGTCAATCCAAGTCCGTACATGTATTTATTTGAGTTTGGCGATGTTGGAATCGTGGGCGCAAGCCCTGAAACGCTCTTTACGGTACACAACCGGAAATTGATCACCAACCCGATCGCTGGCACATGCCCACGTGGCGAGAGCGATGCTGAAGATGCTGAACTTGCCGAAAAGCTGCTAGCCGATGAAAAAGAGAGGGCAGAGCACGTGATGCTCGTTGATCTCGGCAGAAACGACGTGCGGATGGTATCGAAACCAGGAACGGTCGAAGTCGAGGATTTCATGACCGTTCGGAAGTACTCACATCTCCAGCACATCGAGAGCACAGTAACCGGAACACTGCGGGATGATTCGGATGCTTTTGATGCGACGCGGGCGATCTTCCCCGCGGGCACGCTATCCGGTGCTCCGAAGATCCGTGCGATGGAGATCATCGATGCGCTTGAAAAAGACGCCCGCGGGATTTACGGCGGCGGCGTTGGCTATTACACGTGGAACGGGGATGCGGACTTTGCAATCGTAATCAGGACGATTGTGCTTGCCGGGGATCGGATGTTTGTCCAGGCAGGAGCTGGAATCGTTGCTGACTCGGATCCCACGTACGAATATCTGGAGACCGAGCGCAAGATGGCTGCAATGATGAAGGTGATTGAGCGATGACGAAGATACTTTTCGTGAATAATAAGGACTCATTTGTCTGGAATCTTGTCGAATACGTCTCGATCTTCGAGCCGGATACTGTGGTCGTCCCGAACACGATAACACTTGACGAGATCAGGGAAATTGACCCTGACGGGATTGTGATCTCGCCGGGTCCGGGAAATCCAAACGATCCCCGGGACATCGGCTCATGCATCGAGATCATCCGTGCATGCGAGGTTCCACTGCTCGGCGTCTGCCTGGGATGTCAGGCGATCAATGTCGCATTCGGCGGAACGGTCGGGCACGCGTCTGTTGGTCCGGTTCACGGGAAGGCGTCTGAGATCCATCACGACGGGACCGGGATCTACGATGGCGTTCCGAATCCATTTACTGGCGGCAGGTACCATTCGCTTGCTGTGGACCTGATGTCGCCTGATCTTACGGTTGTCGCACACAGTCCGGATGGCGTTGTCATGGGAATCAGGCATAAGCGGCGGCAGATTGAGGGCATGCAGTTCCATCCTGAGTCTGTGCTGACGCCGGAAGGGCTCAGGATTGTCGAGCGGTGGGTTGGGGTGGTGGCTAGTGGGGCGTAACGTCACACCGGGCTAAGAATATCCTCCAGATCAAACGCATACAC
>CBDUQO010000187.1:0-4361 GCA_965369365.1 uncultured Methanosarcinales archaeon | reverse complement strand
TACTCAGTTTTTACCTGGTCCGGACAATTGATGAGCGACCATTTAGTATGCAGATGGTGATATATTGATTTAGTGATGGTTGACTGTCACGGGAGATACCACAGAGCCATAACTTGTGTGACTTGTGGGTGGTATGTGGTAGGTTGGACACTACCCGATTTTCCATGAGATCGCCATGCCATTAGATTTTACCGCAGAGTGCGAAGAGGGACGCAGAGGGTTGAAAATGGTCTCAAACTCTTGCGCTCTCCGCGTTCTCCGCGGTGGTAATTCACTTGATTTTCGGACAGTGCCCCAGCAACCAAAAGATATTAATCGATCAACGACAACCATAACTACATAATATGTACGCAAACCGAATCGCCTCACTACCGCCGTATCTATTCGCAGCGATCGACCGAGCAAAGGAAATCGCGATACAAAACGGCATCGATGTCATTGATCTTGGTGTCGGCGATCCGGACCTGCCAACGCCGTCACATATCATTGATGCGCTCTACACGGCAGCACAAAACCCGGATCGGCAGAAATACCCGTCATATACCGGCATGTTATCATTCAGGGAAGCGGCAGCCGAGTGGTACAAAAAAACATTTAACATCTCGCTTGATCCCGGGAACGAGGTGCTTGCACTCATCGGGTCAAAGGAAGGTCTCGCACACATACCTCTTGCGTTTTTAAATCCCGGAGACATCGCACTCGTGCCCGATCCTGCGTATCCGGTGTACCAGATCGGCACACGCTTCGCAGGGGGCGAGCCATACACCATGCCACTCTCCGCTGAAAACGGTTTCCTGCCAGATCTTGCTGCGATACCGGATGACGTCGCAGACCGTGCAAAGCTGATCTTCCTGAATTACCCGAACAACCCGACTGCTGCGGTCGCAAGCCCCGGCTTCTTTAAGGAGGTTGTCGATTTCGCATCCGAGCACGACATCGTCGTAGTACATGACAACCCCTATTCCGAGATGGTGTTTGACGGGTACCGGGCGCCGAGCCTCTTATCGACACCAGGGGCGATGGAAGTTGGGATCGAGATGCACTCGCTGTCAAAGACCTACAACATGACTGGCTGGCGCATCGGTTTTGCGGTCGGAAACGCCGATATCATCTCAGGACTCGGCAGTGTCAAGACAAACATTGATTCGGGGGCGTTTGAGGCGGTACAGGAAGCTGCCATCACCGCACTCACCGGTCCTCAGGATTGTATCGGGGATATGTGCAAAATATATACTGAACGAAGAGATCTACTGATTGCCGGTTTACACGCAATCGGTATCGATGCTGCGGTGCCAAAAGCCACGTTCTACGTCTGGGCGCCAGTGCCGGATGGTTACACGTCGGTGTCGTACTCCAGCGAACTGCTCAACAAGATAGGAGTCGTGGCAACGCCGGGCGTTGGGTTCGGAGACTGCGGAGAAGGATATGTGCGGTTCTCGATGACCAGCCCCACGGACCGGGTACAAGAGGCAGTCGACCGGATGCGCAATATGTAGATGCGGGCAGGGGATGGGCGATGACGGATGGTTTGTGGCAGCAGGGAGACTTAGAAAAACCATCAGAAAACTCGTTAAACGCATCTATTAATTTTTTAAGTCCGTGCCCCCTCCCACGGGTGGGAACTGCCAGTCGATCCGCGCAAGGATGCAAAATAACGCAAGATGCTGGAAATAGGATACTTAAAAAGCATGTTTTTAGCAGAAGTGATAAAACCACGAGATTACACAAGATTAACACAGAAATCTTTAGAAATCCATGTAATCGTAACTACTCGGGTATGTTGATTGGTCTCCCGATTGCAATCATGTACGTTCTGGCAAGAAAAATAACCGCGGAAGGGTGCAAAGGAACAAGAGATCATTTAACCGTTTATTTCCCCTCCGCGTCACTCTCTCGCACTCTGCGGTTAAATTCCCGGTTTGGGTACAGTAGGTACAGTATCCCCCATGTCATAGATAGTCCCTGTATAGTGAAGTCCCCCTTCACCATAGTGGTTTTAGGTACCTTGAGTAGTTACATATAATCGTGTGGTTAGCTAAACACGTACCTTAAAAACAAGATATTTAGAGGATTGAACAAACGATGACGCCCCGGATCACTGAACACGACACAACCGTAGAACTGGGGGATGCGTTCTACAACCCGCACACGACCTTTGACCGTGATCTCACGATCGCGTCGCTTGCGGCATTCACAAGCACAGTAGACCCTCTTGAGTCTTACCTTGACACGTTCGCCGCAACCGGCATCCGTGGCTTGCGGGCTGCATCGGAAGTTGGGCTTGCAACCACGATCAACGACCGCAGTCCGGGGGCTGCCCGCCTGATCGGGCAAAATGTCGCTTTGAACGAGATGCAATCGTGCTGTGAGGTCACAAACGAGGATGCGAATGTCCTGCTCTATCAGAGGCGGTTTGATGTCGTTGATATCGACCCGTTCGGATCACCATCACCGTTCCTTGCCGCTGCATCGAGATCAGCCAAAAAAATGCTCTGCATAACCGCAACCGACACCGCGCCACTCTGCGGGGCGCACCTGAACGCAGGGATCCGCAAATACGCGTGTGTGCCAGCGAATAACGAGTATCATGCAGAGACCGGGGTTCGGGTGCTGATGGGCACGATCGCGCGAGCGCTTGCTGTGGGTGACCGGGCGATGATTCCGCTCCTTGCTTATGCAAGACGGCATTATGTCCGCGTGTATGCAAGAGTGCTGAAAAGCGCTACTTCTGCAGATAAGTCAATGAAACAACTTGGTTTCATTGTTCACTGCAACAACTGCGGTTTCAGGGAACCTGTAGTCGGCATCGCACCCCGTGTCCCGGATCGGTGCCATGTGTGTGGACACCGGATGAAAGCTTCCGGTCCGATGTGGCTCGGGCGCTTATATGACCTGGCGTTCTGTGAAGCGGTTCATTCCGAGCTGATCGATCGAGAATCTGATAAACAGGCGATCAAGCTCATTAACACCTGCAAAAACGAGATCAACGTGCCGGCATTCTATGAACATCACCTGATCTGCCGCGCAGTCGGGGTTTCGCCGGTTAAGATCGAGGAGTTTATTGATGTGCTCAGGGATGCGGGGTTTAAGGCATCAAGAACACATTTTTCGGGGACTGCGTTTAAGACTGATGCGGATATCAGTTCCATAACAGAGGTACTTGCTGGTAGCGCTGGCGTAACGTTGGCAGCTAACCGGTCGGAAAAATAAAGGGAGTGCGCCGACCGGGAATCGAACCCGGACCTGGGGCTTGGAAGGCCCCAGTCATAGCCATTAGACCATCAGCGCTCTTCCGATATGTTGACCACTCGTGGATTTAATACTATCGGTCATGGATAGTCGGTCTGGCGATGGAGCGTCATGGGCAAGACCCGCATATACAAACCTTTTTCTCACACCCAATCCCCATCCATAACCATGGAAGATCACCCGGAATACTCACGAAACACGTTGATGGACTTCATCAAGTTGAAGCCAAAAGACATTGAGATATGTGATGTGACACTGCGGGACGGCGAGCAGGCTGCGGGGATTGCATTCACAGAGCAGGAAAAGATCGATATTGCACGGAAACTGGATGATATTGGTGTTGAGATCATCGAGGCTGGATTTCCGGTCGTGTCAAAAGAAGAACTCACAACCATACGCAATATTACAAAACTCGGGCTTGGTGCCAGGATCTGCTGCCTTGCCCGCGCAAAGACATCCGATGTCGATGCCGCGCTGGATGCGAACGTCGATATCGTAAGCATCTTCATCGCAACGTCTGACATTCATCTGCGCTACAAGCACCACATGACCATAGACGAGGCTACTGACTGCGCAATCGATGTCGTGGACTATGCGAAGGATCATGGGCTTGCGGTCAGGTTCGCTGCCGAGGATGCGACCCGCACAGACATAGATGTGCTAAAACGAGTCTATCAGGTCGCCGAGGCGCACAACGCGGATTACCTGAGCATCGCAGACACGGTAGGGATTCTTGATCCGAGTACCACGTATTTCATGATAAAAGAGATCAAGAAGACGACAAATACCCCGCTCTGCATCCACTGCCACAATGACCTCGGAATGGCGACCGCAAACACAATCGTTGCTGCGGAGACCGGGGCAACACAGCTTCATGCCACAGTTAACGGGATTGGTGAGCGGGTCGGAAACACGCCGCTTGAGGAGTTGCTCGTCGGGCTTTTGATTCAGTACGGAATCGACAAATACGATCTCTCGCATCTCCTGTCGCTCTCAAAGATGGTGGAGGAGTATTCAGGAATCAGAGTTGCGAAAACTAAGCCGATCGTCGGCGAAAATGCGTTCTGCCACGAATCCGGGATCCACATTGCAGCAATGCTCGAGAACACCAG
>CBDUQO010000186.1:0-4451 GCA_965369365.1 uncultured Methanosarcinales archaeon | reverse complement strand
TCAAATAATACCTGGTATTCTTTATTTGATATTGTCTTATCCTCGTTTGTCCCACCAATTGCTATTTCCGGTATTATTTCTGGTTTTATTTCTGGTTTTATTTTTTGTCTTATTTTAATGGAAATTTTTTTTAGCGTACCATTTGACACACCTTGACCGATAATATCCCAATGATCGCTTATCCCAAAATATATCGCTCCGCCTTTATGATTTGCAAATGCACAAGCTGCTTTCAGTGCCCGCCCCAATTGTGCAGTGGATTTCTTGAGTTCCACTGTTTCCGATTCCAATGGTATCATTGCATCACCATCACATCTTTTCGCTTCATCTCCGCCATTTATATCCAGTGACGTGAGGGCTTCTGTAACGGTATAAATCCCCGCATCACCCGTCGTATGTTCTGTAATCGTGACCATCTTTTACTCTGCTACTCGATTTTCGAGATTATAGTAATCATCAGACATATATTACAGCGATACCCAAACTATTTAATTCATCTGTAGCAAACAAGAAACCCGAGGTGTATATTTATTGGCTGGAAAGAAGAACACACAAAATGAACCCGTGAAGAGGGGGAAGGGGCGGAAAGTCAGCAAAAAAGAAATTGCAGAGCCAGAACATCCACTTCCACAACAGACCCACCAACCTGCTGAAACTGAACAATCACTGATCGAACGACTGAAATCAGGCGCCCCCTTTGGCGCGCTACTCACAATCATATTTGCAATAGCGCTCTACATCCGTGCCGCACTCCCGTATGACAGTGTATTTCTCGCAGACGGCACGATCCGGTTTGGCGGAAACGATCCGTGGTATCATATGAGAATTGTAGAGTATATTCTCCATAATTATCCGCATACATTAACTTATGACGCATTCACGCAATTTCCGTACGGACGTCTTCAGCACTATGGTCCGCTATATGATCAAGCAATTGCGTTCGTATCGTTCGTCTTCGGGCTCGGCAATCCCGATATGCACCTTGCAGGTACCGTTGGAGCGTATTTCCCGCCAGTTCTCGGCGCGCTCGTGGTAATCCCGGTCTATTTCATCGGAAAACACCTGCACAACAGAGGCACAGGGCTTCTCGCAGCACTGATCATCGCAACACTCCCTGGACAGTTCCTATCACGGTCACTGCTCGGATTTGTTGACCACCATGTTGCAGAGACTCTCTTTTCCACTGCAACCATTCTGTTCTTTATGCTCGCGCTCAGAAGCGCACGCAAACAAAATCTCTCATTCAGTGACCTGAGCGGGAACTGGCGCACAGCCAAGTATCCGCTCATCTACACAATACTGGCAGGTCTTGCGTATGCGGCATACCAACTCTGCTGGACCGGCGCGATACTCTTCGGTCTGGTCATCATGCTATCAGCGATCATAATCTACATCGCCGAACACATCAAGGGCAACTCAACCGAATACATAACGGTGATTGGGGTGATCGCATTTGGACTGGAGGCGCTTTTGATACTGCCGTGGATACATCCTGAAGCGGGATTCTCTGGCAATTACTCGTTGCTGCACGTGACCACATCCATTGTGGCGATCATCGCATTTGCGGTGATGCATATCATATCAAAGGTGATGAACCGCAGAGACCTAAACCCGTATTATTATCCCGCGGTTCTGATTGCAGGTGCCGCGATTGGTTTTATCCTGTTGAGTGTCGCTGTTCCACCGTTGACAAACCAACTCGAAGGTTCCATCACCACAATCTTCACAATACGCGAGGGCGGTGCTTCAACCGTTGCAGAGATCTCCTCAATGCTATACGATCGCAGCGGGAAACTCAACATCGGCAGAAACAGCATGGTCTACGGCAACTTCGGAAACGGCTTCTACCTCGCCCTATTCGGAATCCTGCTCATGAGCTACTATGTGCTGCGCAGATGGAAGCCAGAAGACATTCTTGCCCTGGTCTGGACGCTGGTCATGCTCCTTGCGATATACGGGCAGAACCGGTTCGGCTACTATTATTCGGTAAACGTCGCGCTTATGAGCGCATATTTTGCAACAAGAACAATCGAACTCGCTGGTTTCAAAGGCGCACGTACCACGCTCGATGACCTCCCGCAATATCTGGCAAAGAATGCAAGATACCTCGTGCTCGCAGTAATCTTTATCGCAATCCTCGTGTACCCATTCGGTCCAGCCTCACAAGCACTCAATCAGGCACAACACTCCGGCGGACCGAATTCAGCATGGTACAACTCGCTCGACTGGATGCAGTACAACACGCCCGACACCGGGCTCTCATACTACGGACCCTACGAGCGCCCCCCGCCGGGCGAGCCGTACCCGTATCCTGACACGGCGTATGGTGTGATGTCGTGGTGGGATTATGGATTCTGGATTGAGAACATCGCGCGGCGCATTCCGAACGCCAACCCATTCCAGGGCGGAATCGGCGGCGGCGAGGCGCAGGCACCCGGCGCATCAACATTCTTCACAGCGGCAAGCGAAGATGATGCAAACGAGATCGCAGACACGCTCGGCGTGAAATACGTGGTCAGCGACGTTGAGATGGCGACTGGCAAGTTCTATGCGATAACTGCCTGGGATGGCGATACCGGGGGATATTCGGAGTGGTTGCCGATAGGCGACCGGACGGAGCTGGTTCCAACGATGAGGTACTTCAACTCGATGGAAGGGCGGCTCCATATCTTTGATGGCGTGAGCCTGAAACATTACCGTCTGGTGCATGAGTCGATGGCAGGAAATACCGCGGAGCGCGGCTACAAATGGGTGTATAACATGCAGCCCATGCTATATCCCGACCTCATTGAGAACCGCAAGCAGGACCTCCCATCAGAGGTCGCTGAAGTCGACACTGGCTATGTCAAGATATTCGAGTACGTAAAAGGCGCAAAGATCACAGGAACCGCGCCGCCAAACAGCACTGCAACGCTAAGCATACGGATCCTCACGAATCAAGGGAGGACGTTTGAGTATGCCCAGACAGCAACCGCAACTCCTGATGGCACGGTGACACTCATCGCGCCGTACTCGACAGATGGACCGATGTCGATCGAGGATGGTGGGACACGGTTTGATACTGCGCCGGCAGGCATGTACACCGTGACGATAGCAGGAATGTCGCATCAGGTCTCTGTTGCTGAGGATGATGTGCTTACCGGGAATGTGATCGCCGTACCGTAGTGATAAGCCAGATAAACCGTAACCCCACACAGCCCCCTTCTGGCATCTCCCTCAACTGCGGCAGACCACGCAGCACAGGCGAGATGCCAACCTTTTTTTATCTATGGCGTCATTTTGAGGTTGGATTCTGTAAGTTCAAATCGGTGCATGAATGAGTATATCACGAAATAACCATTTATTCACCCTTATAGGCTCCACTCTGCCCGTTATATTGTAGTGTAACGTTCCCGTTTGGTTATGTTGTGTTCCGGGTCAAGCAGTGCCGGTATAGCGAGGTCGCGTGATACTGTTTTGGGCAACTGAGTAGTTACGAATTTTATATCGCAACAAGTCTATTTACGAAAAGTATATCAACAACCCCACCCGGAGGGCAGTTTTTACTCGATTTTTTGTGAAAAAATCGGCACATACGTTGCCCGTATGCTGCGTTGTGACAGAGGTTTCCGGTAGCTCAGCCAGGCAACAGCGGTTAAATATCTTGCACCACAACAGGTATAGGTTGAGGTGCCCCCGCGTGAATGCTCATGAAAACCTGCGCAAACTAAATATTGAGTATATCGAACAATGGGTGCCGTACAGCATTCTTATTGGGGTGGCTTCTGGCGCGTGTTCTGCGATCTTCTACACTCTGCTCTCGGCGGTATCACAATATGTACTTGGAGATATTGGGCATTATTACATCACTCCAACAGGATGTGAACGTTTACTACTATCAGTATCATCTGTTATACTGCCCGGTGAACTTGCAGACCCGCACACATGGTTTCTGGTAGCAATACCAGCTATTGGCGGACTTATTGTAGGTATCATCACATACCTATATGCGCCGGAGGCAGTGGGTGAGGGGACTGATGCGGTGATTGATTCATACCATCAACACCAGGGAAAAATCAGAAGCAGGACCCCCATTGTCAAGACAATTGCCTCTGCAATCACCATCGGAACTGGCGGGAGTGCCGGTAGAGAAGGACCGATCACACAGATTGGCGCTGGCTTTGGATCGTATCTTGCAGACAAACTGAAGCTCAGCGATAAAGGGCGGAGAATGATGTTAGTATGTGGTGCAGCAGGTGGACTCGGCAGCATATTCCGCGCACCGTTTGGAGGTGCGTTATTTGCAATCAGCGTGTTATACAAAAAAGATTTGGAATTCGAATCACTTGTTCCGGCGTTCATCTCATCTATCGTTGCATATTCGGTCTTCTGTTCGGTCACCGGATGGGGTTCGCTCTTCACAACTCCGGATTATACATTTACACATCCGACCGAACTAATCTTTGATGCAG
>CBDUQO010000185.1:0-4454 GCA_965369365.1 uncultured Methanosarcinales archaeon | reverse complement strand
CGACGGCGTGGTTGCTTGATTATAAGTGGCTATTCATCTCGCTGTTCGTCATAGTCTTTCTCAGCGTCGTACTCGGCGGAATTGTCTATGTCCTGTTCCTACTCTACCCATCCTTCAAAGCGGGCGAGCGCAAGACCTCGATCAACCAGAACCTCCCGTATGCAGTCACATTTATGTATGCGCTCTCAAACGGCGGCATGAACATCATCGAGATATTCAAATCGCTTGCAAAGTGTGAGAATACGTACGGCGAGGTCGCAAAGGAAGTGGACATGATCGTTCGGGACATGGAGTATTTCGGGCACGATCTCCGTATAGCGCTCCAGAATGCATCTGAAATGACCGTATCTAGCAAGTTTCAGGACCTGACGCACAATCTGCTCTCAGTCATCGACAGTGGCGGAGATATTCCCCGGTACTTCAAAGAGAAGTCAGATCAGTACCTGAAAGATGCTATAATAGATCAAAAAGGTTATCTTGAGACGCTTGCCCTGATCGCAGAGTCTTATGTGACTGCTTTTGTGGCAGGTCCCCTTTTTATCATTATAATGGGGGTGATGATGGTGTTGATGGGCTCAGGAAACGATATGATGCTGTATGCGATCATTTACGCCGTGATCCCGATCGGTTCGGTCATGTTTGTGGTCATGATCAATATGTTGTCGCCAGCGGCTGGCGGCATCCCTGCACTTCTCAGTACACGAATCAATCTCAACCGTGATGTTGTTATGCCATCCGAACTTGCCAGCCTGAAGGTTAACAAGAACGCAGCCGATAGCCCTGAGACAAAACGGCTGGAAGCGCTGAAGCAGAGATGGGCGCGTTTTATAAAATCCAGAAAATCGCTCGCTTTAAAGCAGGTGATCCGCGATCCACTGAAATCGGTGAAGATGCGGCCAACAAACATACTACTCGTAAGCGTCCCGCTTGCGCTGTTATTCTTTGTTATTGCGTTTGTAATCCATCAAAACGAACTGCTGGACCTCGATCTTATCATAAACTTTCTGGACGATCATCTTGTGTATTCGTTCTACATAGCAATCATTCCGCTCGCAATCTTCCACGAAGCAAAGAGCATGCGTGAAAGTAGACTCCAGAAGCAGATCCCGAGTTTCCTGAGCAAACTGGCGAGCACGAACGAGACCGGCATGACCCTGCGGGACTCGATCAAACTGATGTCGAAATCAAACATCGGCACGCTCAGCAAGCAGATCAAACTGATCTGGAAGGATATCAACTGGGGCATGGATGTCAATGATTCGCTGGTGCGATTTGCAAACCGTATCAGGACACATGTGGTGTCAAGATCGATAACGCTGATCACCAGGGCGAACGAATCAAGCGGAGACCTCGGGGAGGTGCTCGAAGTGGCTGCGCGGGACGCCGAGACCGAGCAGACGCTCAAGCGGGAACGGGTGATGAATATGATGATTTATATCATAATCATATACATCTCATTCCTCGTCTTTGTCGGGGTTATCTATGTGATCGCAGCCACGTTTCTGACGCAAATGGCAGAAGCTGGTGAACAGATGGCTGAATCCGGAGGTGACGCGGGATTTCTTGGTGCTTTTGACCTTAACGCGTATAAGCGAATGTTCTTCCATGCATCGCTCATCCAGGGACTCTGCTCCGGTTTGATCGCAGGTGTGATGGGTGAGGGAAGCGTGCTATCAGGACTCAAACACTCCATAATTATGGTGACGGTCAGTCTGCTGGTCTTCAAACTGATGGTAGGTGGGGTCTGATCCGGACTCGCATATACTACCCGATCAGTTTATCCGCATCTCTGCTCTGGCATTCACGGCGTCCATGGCATCGCTCATTTCGTGAATAGCGACAAAAACAAATACCGGACATGATACAACTGATGTTAACATGACCCTCTACGAACTCGGCGAGACCGCAATCGTGAATCGGATCGTAAAGCAGCTGGATATCGAATTTGAGGACTGCGCCATCATAGATCTCACAGATACCGAGTATCTGGTCGCAACCACTGATATGTTCCACCGAGTGACCGATTTTCCAGATGAAATGAGCGCATGGCAGATTGGGTGGATGTGCGCCGCAGCAACACTCAGCGACATCGCCGCGATGGGCGCACGCCCGCAAGGCATGCTTGTATCAATAGGGCTACCAGACATTGAGTCCGCATTCGTTGATTCGATGATTGAGGGGATGGATGCATGTGTGCGCGGGTGCGGCACAGCCATCATTGGCGGGGACACTGACTCGCACCAAGAACTGACGATCTGCGGAACGGCACTCGGACGCGTGCCAAAGGACCGAATCCTGCGCAGGAGAGGTGCAAACGTAGGAGATCTGGTCTGTGTCACCGGGCGCTCCGGCATGGCTGGGGCTGGCATGGCAGCACTCGGGAAAGGACTTACAGAACAGGAGATACGGGATTCAATCGCAGTGAAAAAGTTCTTTGAGCCGATTCCCCGCATAAAAGAAGGGATCAGACTTGCGGAATCTGGCGCGGTCACCGCGATGATGGATAACAGCGACGGGCTTGCGTTATCACTGCATCAACTGGCAGAAATCAACGGGTGCGGATTTCGGATACGTGCTGACATGCTTCCGGCGATACCAGAGCAGGAGGGGTTGCGGGATCCGGATCTGGCACTGGCGCTGTACTCCGGTGGAGACTTCGAGTTACTATTCACAGTTAGGGCAAGCAGACTTGCCGACGCCATGCGTGCATGTGAACTGACTGTGATCGGCGAGGTGACCTTAGAAGGGGTATTTCTTGATGGTGGTGGAGGGGACGGAAGTACAATTAAAGAGATCGAACAGAGAGGTTATAGGTCACTGGTGCGCCCAAGGTGACGATGTCCTAAAGCCCACTGAAACGATAGCTTTACAAACACATGCGGCGACCATTCATGAAAAGGAGGCAATAAGATTGACTGGCATAAAAGAAAAGGTTATACCTGTAATGGAGAAGATCCGACCGATGTTGCAGGCTGATGGCGGCGATATCGAACTGATCGACGTTAGTGACGACGGCATCGTTAAGGTGAAGCTTGTTGGCGCCTGCGCCGGCTGCGCCATGTCACAGTACACGCTGAAACTCGGTGTCGAACGGATGCTGAAGCATGAGATTCCGGAAGTTACCGCGGTTGAGTCCGTATGACCTCTAATAAACACGACGATCGTGGCGAGTGCGGGGAATGCGATGAGTACCGGGTAGCAAGGGTCAATGACCGGGACGTTCCCTGGGACCCTTCCCAACTCCGGCAGATACAGGAGCATCCCTGTTTCAGCGAGGGCGCGTGTCACTCATTCGGTAGAATGCATCTTGCGGTCGCTCCGAAGTGTAACATACAGTGCAACTACTGTATCAGGGAGTTTGACTGTGTGAACGAGAGCAGACCTGGCGTCACAAGCAAGGTGCTATCGCCCGAGGAGGCGTTAGAACGTGTCAGGGAAGTGATCACAGACTTCCCATATATCAAAGTGATCGGGATCGCAGGTCCGGGTGAACCACTCGCTAATGAGGAGACGTTTGAGACACTCCGACTCTTGCAGGAGGATTTTCCGCATCTGATTAAGTGCCTCAGCACCAACGGTCTCCTGCTTCTGGAGAAAGTGGATCTCTTGAAGGAACTTGGAGTTTCAAACATCACAGTGACGATGAGCGCAGTTGATCCGGATATCGGCGAGAAGATCTATTCGTTCATCAATTATCACGGGAAAAAGTACACCGGGAGAGAGGCTGCGGAGATCCTGCTCGAAAACCAGTTAAAAGGGCTTACAAGGTCCGTTGAACTGGGCATAATAACAAAGGTGAACACAGTCCTGATACCGACTGTAAACGACAAGCACATCATCGATGTGGCAGAGAAGATCAAGAAGACCGGGGTTTACCTGCAGAACATCATGCCACTAATCCCGCAGTATAAGTTCGCGGATATTACACCGCCGACACCATCAGAGAAACGCGCCATACAGGATGAGTGTAGCAAGATCACCAAACAGATGCGGCACTGTAGGCAGTGTCGAGCGGACGCTATCGGGCGGCTGGGCGAGGATGTGCAGGAGAAATATTACAAGTGATGTGAGGACGCCAGAGGGGTGGGGGTTGTATGTGGGGGGAATGGAGATCATGAAGAACTTAAGGAAATATGGAATCAAGCCTTTCTCTGCAGCCGTTATTCACGGTGGTCCGGGTGCTTCCGGGGAAATGGCGCCAGTTGCAAAGGAATTATCTATTGTTTGTGGGATTTTAGAGCCGTTACAGACATCTGCATCCCTTGATGGGCAACTCCACGAATTGCGTACTATCTTAAAGAAGCATGGCAACGTTCCTGTCACATTGATCGGTCATTCATGGGGTGCGTGGCTAAGCTTTCTTCTTGCTGCTCGGTACCCTTCACTTGTGAAAAAACTTAGGCTCTATGGTAATTCGAGTTACAAGCATCTCGCAAGATGAATTGTGCCTGTGG
>CBDUQO010000184.1:0-4502 GCA_965369365.1 uncultured Methanosarcinales archaeon | reverse complement strand
GGGCAACCTCTTTATAAGCGTTGGTCACTGCAACTCAAGATACCAGAGAGCCACAAAACAGAGAAGAGCCTGAAATCATTGATCAACATGAAGATACGGGTTCAAAGAATGACCGGCAAGAGATTGACATATTATGGATTATCAGTTCAACGGAAATTTGCGAAAAGAAAAGAACAATCCCCGCGGACTCCTTTGCCCCGGATCCGCGGGCTAAAAAACCTCATCTCACATCTACGCCGCGGCAAGCACCTTCTCGAGATCCAGCAGGATCAGGAGTTTTCCGCCATCCAGCTTGCCAACGCCCTTGATGTACTCTGCATCGATGCCGCTGCCGCCCGACTCAGTCACAAGCTCAGGCACTGGCTCGATATCTTTTACCGGTATCCGCAGCACTTCGCTCACCGAGTCCACGACCATACCGATCGGGACGCCATCTGGCTCAACGATGATGATCCGTGTGTTGTCGGTCCGGTCCGACGCTTCCAGTCCGAACCTTCTCCTGAGGTCGGTAACCGTTGTTACCTGACCCCTGAGATTGGTGACCCCGTTCACAAAGTACGGCGCGTTCGGCACCGGCGTGGTATCACGCATACTCGTGATCTCGCGCACCTGATCGACATTAACGCCGTATAGCCCGTCGGCAAGCGTGAATATGACAAGTATCGCTTCATCAGACGCTGCGTCTGCTTCAACCATATCTCATACCTCCGTTCCTTACTCTCGCACCGTGAACCTGCCAAGTTCGTTCATCATATCCTGTGCCACATCAGTGAGCACCTGTGTCTCTGATGTCAGTTCCTCGATCGCAGATGTCTGCTGCTGCACCGCTGCTGAACTCTCCTCTGAAGCAGACGCACTCTCTTCGGATATGCTTGCAACCTCATCCATTCCTGCCACAACTCCCTTTATGACCCCGGCTGCGTTCTTGGCGCCGGAATCGATCTCCTGCACCATCGCGTTGACCTCCTCGATCGAGCTTACCACATTAGTGATTCCGTCCAGTGCGACATGTAGCAGTTCTCCACCCTGCGTTGCCTCCTCTACCGCCGTGCCGGTTGCACCGATCGCATTTTCGCCGGATTCCTGTATGTGCTCAATCGCCATTCCGGATTCGCCTGCTGCTTCCTTGACCTTCTCTGCAAGGTTCTTGACAGCGTCCGCAACAACCGCAAAGCCCCTGCCTGCTTCACCAGCACGGGCTGCTTCGATTGCAGCGTTAAGTCCGAGCATATTGGTCTGCCCTGCCACATCAGTGATGACCTCGCCCATCTCACCGACTTTCTCAATCGCGGTGTTCATCTCGGAAACGGTCTCTGAGGTCTTCGCGACACCTTCCTGGATCTGCGCAAGACCATCAAGCGTCTTCTGGGCGGCTTCCTGGACCTCGTGCGTTTCATCAACCGCGCTCTGTCCCTTCTCGGCTGAGCTGCTTGCGTTTGCGGATGTCTGTTCGATCTGTGATGCTACTTCCTCGACATCCCGCGCCGTGGTCTGTGCAAGTTCTGCCAGTTTCTGCGAACCCTCTGCAACCTGCTGGGATGATGATGCAAGCTGTTCCATGCCCGCGTTCATCTCCTCTGCGGCTGATGAAATTCCCTGCGCTGTTGCAAGCACTTTCTCGCCGACATTTCTTGAGTTGGTGACCGCGTTGGATAGCACGCCCACCAGACCGTCAAGAGCATTTCCAAGTTTTGCGTAGTCGCCCCTGAGTTCGATCTCTGGCTTCACGGTCAGATTGCCTCCGGCTGCTTCTCTTGAAATTCGTTCGGTTTCACCAACAATCGCTTGTATGTTCCCCTTCATCTCGCCAAACGTGCGTGCAAGCTCTCCGAGTTCATCCTTCGAATCGATCTTGATTTCATATCCAAAGTCGCCGTCCCGGATCTTGTTTGCGCCGATCATGACCTCGTTAAGCGGATTTGTGATCGACCTTGAGATCACAGTCGCGATCAGTATCCCGAGAACGATTGCAATCACAACGAACGCAACAACCGCGGTCTTCGCGCTCGCTGCTGCGGCATCCGCACGTGCAATTGCACTCTCTGCAAGCTCTTCCGCACGCGCTTTCACAGCCCTTCCATCAGTCACAAGCGGACCGGTCGTCGCAACATACGCGTGAACCTGATCCTCGATCTTCACAAGTTCTGCAAAGGTCGCCTGATACACGCCAACCTCCGCCACGATCGTACTCTTGTCAGATGCAGTGAGTTCGGATGCATCGATGGCTGCCTTGAGTGTGCTTATAGCAGCCCCCATATCGCTGACAGACTTTTCATCGCCGCGCATGATGAAGTTCTTCTCATCACGCCTCACAACCATGATATCAAGCATCAGTGCATGAATTGTTGCATCATCGAGATAGGTTGCGCCCTTGATGCCGTTTTCAACAACCCGCGCATCAGCTACACACTCCTCCTCAACCGCACGCATCTCCCGCGTCTCTTTCACGAGTTCGGCAAACGCTGCCTCATACGCCGCAATCCTTGTCGTGGTATCGGCGATGATTGCCTTCTCCTCACTTGTTGCAAGCGGTAGTATCGCGGCGAGATTATGCTCTATCTCGGCAATCAGCTCTGCATTCTTATCAATCGATGATTGATCCTCCCTGATCTCGTAGTTCTTCTCCTGCTGCCTCACTTCGCCGATCAGGGTGTTGACCTCCTCGGCGTGCTCAAGCACCACAACAGCGTTGTTCATAGTTGTTACCTGCAAATACGCAGTGATCCCAAGCCCGGCTGTCAGAAGCAGCACGAGCCCAAAGCCAGCCATCAATTTCTTGTTGACTGACATATTGTTCAGTATATTCATGTCCTATTCCCCCGGTATGTTGTGTTGGTCATCCTGCCACAGAATCTCCCGGCAGGGCAGACCCTCGGTATATAATCGTCAACGGTTCGGTCTCTATCCCGATGTTTTGTGCTCACTGGTTTAACCCCCGTATCCGGTTGTGGTGGAAGACTCTACTATTGTAATGGAATCCTGCCACACTCCCACCATATAGCTAATATGATTGTTGTGGTATATAAGTATTGGTGCCCGCGGGTTTGTGTGTTGCAGTGTCTGCTGATTGTAATTTTGTTTGATCCGTGTGTCAGGTAAATGTAAATTGATTAGTAACTACTCGAGTATGTTGATTGGTCGTCCAATAGCGATCCTGTACTTCCTGACAAGAAAAATAACCGCGGGGTTCGCGGAGCATTTGACCGTTTATCCCCCATCCACGTCCATCTGCGCACTCGGCGGTCAAATTCCCGGATTAGTTGCAGTATGCTCCATGTCCCGGGTAGTTCCTGCATAGTGAAGTCCCCACTATTGGTTTTAGGTACCTCGGGTAGTTATAAAAAAGCTCATTTTGTGGCGGTGCGAAGTATGATGTAAAGTCGAGAGAGACGAGAAAGTTAAGGGAGCTAACGTTAGCGATCACAAAAAGCATTAGAACCAGTAACTTTTTTTGTGCGGTTGCCGGTCAGGATGCAAATGTGAACGCTGCCCGTGCCGGTCCGGGATTTTATTTGTGTATTATCCGGGAGTGCGGGAAAATAACTGAAGTCAGTTCTCATCCCCAACCCCGGATTGCTCCGGTTCATCCATAATCCCGTGCGCCCGGAGCGCACGTTTTATCTCGTCAAACTCAGGAGCAAATTTCGCTTCGAGCTCATTACTGACTTTCTCAAACTTCCATTCCATGTACTTCGTCAGATCCCCTCTCATGTACCTGAGCTCCTCTGCGGTCCGATCCTCCTTTGAACCAAGCGTTTCAAATCCGGTCTTCATCTCATTTCGCATCTCTGAAACCTCCTCTTTCACACCTGAGATCTCCCCTTTCACCTCTGAAAACCCGGTCTTCATCTCATCTCTCATCTCTGAGATCTCCCCTTTCACCTCTGAAAACCCGGTCTTCATCTCATCTCTCACCGCCCCGAATCCGTTCTCCATAACAACGATTATCTTCTTGAGATAATCTGATGCCTTATCCAGCCGCTCATCAGTCTCGCCTTTTCCAACGAGTTTATAAAAATCAGCGTAGTCTCCGGTAGCATCGGACTGTTCAACCCCGACAGCCTCAACATTGATCAGCGTATTCCTGATCTTTATTGCGGCAAGAAATCCCTTCAGAACCTCCTCTTCGCCTTCTGCAGTTATCCTGACCCCGCCGTCCGATAGGTTCCGGACAGAGCCGGTCACTCCAAACTCCTTTGCGATCGAGACGACCCTTGCCCGGTACCCAACGTTCTGAATCCGCCCGGATACTGTCGCGGTGATTCTTTTCATACGAATCTGGCTTTGCTTGCGAGCGGTCATAAAGTTTTCGTGCCCGCGTGGCATATCCGGGAGGGCGCCAGACTCATAAGGAAAAACAAGCGCGCCAAACCTGAGACATTCGGAGGTCACGGGATCGAAACCCGTCCCAGGCACTTTACGCATTTTTATGGCATGTACACCATACCGTCCAGTCACTCTGCACGCCATTTTCATTAGACTTGTTGCGGAATAACTTGGAA
>CBDUQO010000183.1:0-4526 GCA_965369365.1 uncultured Methanosarcinales archaeon | reverse complement strand
CTGCATTATTTATTTTCGTCTCATCCGCCACATTCAAGCTTATTAGAAAATCACTCATTGGAATCGATCCAATATCGATCCTCGCCTCTTTTGTAAAGGCTGCTATTTTCTCGCTGGAAATATCAGAGTAGGAAATCCCTTTAACCGTCTTTTCTTCGAACGGAACGATCTCATTTTCACTGAACATCGCCCGGATCTCTTCGTGATTCATCTTCTGGGTGTTTCCATTTAGCCTCCTGAAATACCCTGAACTGCATGAATACGGTTTTTCGTCACCCTGCAGAACCTCAACTGCCACTACGTCTCCTATCTGCATCACATTTACAGAAATACCTGGTTTGCAGTTTCTTGCCAGACTATTGATCCTGCCTTTTAGCTCATTGGTCAGGTGTTCACATACAATCGTGTTGTTATCAGCCACCCCCAACAAGACGACTCCACCTTTGGAGTTGGCAAAAGCTACAATATCTTCATCGATTTTGGAAGTGTATTTTTCCTTGAACTCTGTTGTGAGCCCTTCACCTTCCCTGACTAGGAGTTTTACGCGATCATAATCCATTTTAAACTCAATCATCCTCTTCTTTCTCAAATTTTATCTTTAAAAGATAAACTCCTTCTTCGTCACACTTGTTTGCTTCTAAGACTTTGATTTTACCCTGGAACTCTGGGTCTTCGCAATAGCCATGCTCGGTCTGGCAATTGATGTGAAAACTGACACTTCCGGAACATCCGGAGCTATAAAATGAATCAAGATTGTATATATCAATCTCATCCAGATTAAGAATGACGTCCGCGCCCTCAAGATTTTTTTCTTTATTGTTCATTTCAAAACAACCTCTATTTGATACAATTGTATTCAAATCTTAATCCTAATCCTTCAAGATTCTTCCGTGCCCCCTCTTATAGTCCCCTTCGACTTCGAGGAAACTTTGCGTGAGATCCATGTTGAACTGGAAGACCTCAACAACGAGGCGGTGAAACTGGCTGCAACGATTAAGAAGAACTTCGAGGAGTTGGGGATATGAGCGAACTTTCGAAGCGATTGCCTGGCGACAACGTAAAACTCGCACAACTGGTGCGAGAATTTGTGCAAGGATTGCTTGCACGAATTAAACAATATTATGGCAGGTAGCAAAGACAATCCGGAACGTGAGTTCTGCCTCTACAGGAAACTTCCAAAAGTGCAACCACCCGTTGCACAAATTGAATGGCGCGGTAATCTTGCTTTACTTGACAAACCGGAAGACCCCACTATGGAAGTGGCAACACTCATGGCAACTATCAAAATGAACTTTGAGGGGCTTGGAATATGAGCAAACTTTCGAAGCGATTACCTGACGATTACGCCGCGCTTCTGGCTGAAGTGAAGGAGCGTATTCGGTCAGCCCAATATGACGCCCTCAAAGTTGTCAACAAGGAAATGATCGCGCTTTATTGGGACCTCGGCAAGCTGATCGTTGAGCGACAAAACAGGGAGGGTTGGGGCAAATCCGTTGTCGAGCGATTGGCAAGTGATCTGCAAAATGAATTTCCCGGTGTTAGCGGATTCTCTGTCCAGAATCTATGGTATATGCGGCAGTTTTACCTGGAATATCATGACAACGAGAAACTCCAACCACTGGTTGGAGAAATTAGCTGGAGCAAAAATCTGATTATCTTCCAGCGCTGCAAAGATCATTTGGAACGCGAACTGGAACACCTCAATGCTGAGGTGGCATCGCTGGCGGCGACTATCAAGAAGAACTTCGAGGAGTTGGGGGTCTGGCGGGTAATCGAATGGTTACGGCTGTTTTTGGGGTTCTGAAGTTGAGATACATAGATAGCACAGAATTTTTGATTTCTTGAGAACTCCGGAGTTCGACAACCCGTCGTGAAATCAGGGATGCCGCCACAAAATCGCATCGTGGGTCAATCATTATGCTTTGACTTTGTCCATCCCAAACCGAAATCTATTTATGCCAGTCTTTTCATGGACACCATGATTCACCTGATACAATGGTGACTTAAAAGGAGGTAAACAAATATGAGGAAATATACAATATTATCAATGCTGCTATGCATTGCAGTGATTGGCTCGGCGGTGCCTGCGTTGGCAGCAGAGCCGACAACAGAGGTGCACATAACAAAGTACGCCTCGGATGAAACAACGATACTCACCGAAACGACAGTATCATACCAATGGATGGAGACAAATCTAACCATACAGGGCGATGGTGCAACCGAGTACTTCCACCAGGGTCCCATATTTGAGGGAGACCCATGGGATTCGGCTGAAACATTGAACCTCAAGAGTAAAGGAATTGTGAAGGGAACCGATGTCAAAGATCTGTGCGAACTGGCAGGCGGAATGTCCCCGGGCGACGAGATAGGGATCATCGCATCTGATGGGTTCAGCAAGCGGTTCGGCTATGAAAACGTATATTCACCGCAACCGGGGCAGGGACCGATGGTTCTTTGCTGGTATAAGGATGGTGTGAACGTTCCCGACTACGCAGAAGGGATGCAACTCGCCTTCTTCGCAGATGACCATATATTCGGCAACTGGGACATGCACGAATGCGTGGCTCCCGAATACCGGTACAATTACAGCGATGATTACCCGTCCTCAAACGGACTATCCGTAAGGTACATCTCAGATATAGCGATATACAGCAACGAGACCGCAGAAACCACGTGGAATCTTGAACTCGTCGGAGCGATAGACGAGACGATGAGTAAAGCAACGTTTGAAGATGGCGTGGCGTGTCACGACGGCTTTTCGTACACCGACTCCGAAGGCAAAACCTGGACTGGAGTTCCGCTCTGGTACCTGATGGCAAGAGTGGATGACACCGATACTCATGGCAGCGATTCGTTTAATGATACGCTTGCAAGTGCGGGATACGACGTCACAATCACAGCGTACGACGGATACAGCAAGACCTTCGGTTCAGCAGACCTGGCAGGAAACGATAGTTACATCGTTGCGTGCTACCTGAACGGCTCGGATCTGCCCGAACTGACTGACAGCGGAAAGCCACTGGCACCACTAAAGCTCGTAGGACCGTGCCTTAGCAGCGGACAGATGATCGGAAACATCGCAAAGATCGTGCTGGATGTGGAAACTGCCCCCGCCAAAGCAGATCTCACCTTGATCGGTGATGAGACAAAGACATACACCCTTGACGAGATTAGAGCGATACCACCATACACCGCGGGCGGCGGATTCAAGAAATCGACAGGCGTGGTGGTTGGACCATTCAACTATACCGGCGTCAACATCACGTATCTCGCGGATCTCGTCGGCGGGATCACGCCTTCGAACAGCATGAAGATAACAGCCTCTGACGGCTATTCAATGACCTACACGTACGAGCAGGCAATGGGTGATATTGCCACGTACGAGGGAACCACCGAACATATAACCATGGTCATAGCGTACGAGGAGGATGGAAATCCGATATCGTCTGACTGCGGCGGACCGCTCAGGATCGCTTTTGTGGGATCCGATTCGCCGATAACGGATGGTCACTTCTGGTGCAAATATATAAACAAGATCGAGATTCTGGGCGGTGTTTCTGACTGGAATCTGACGCTGACAGGCGCGATTAGGGACATACCTGACCGCTCGACGATTGAGTCATGCGTGGGATGCCACAGAACCAGCTGGACTGATGGTAGCAGTCAGGAATGGAGCGGGATACCGCTCTGGTTGCTCGTTGGCGTTGTGGACGATGGCATGAATGAGACCGCGAAGCACTATTTCAACGACACGGTCGCGGAGATCGGATATAATGTGACAGTCGCGGCGGGCGATGGGTACAACAAGACATTCAACAGCACAATTGTTGCACGCAACGATTGCCTCATCATCGCAAACGAACTGAATGGAACAGCGCTTCCTGAGAAGTATTCGCCACTCAAACTCGTCGGACCCAATCTTACAAAGAGTGAGATGGTGGGCGGCGTTGCCGATATACGCATCCCTGAACTGATGCTGCGTGGTGATGCCAATCACGACGGGATACTCACGACTGTTGATGCGGTGCTTGCCCTCCGGATGGCTGTTGGCAGTATCGAGACCGATCTGGTGGCTGATATGAACGGAGACGGGCGGGTCACATCTATGGACGCGCTGATGATTCTGCGAACCGTGCACCTGCAGGGGTCGAGTTAGAGGAGTTGGAGGAGTCAGGAGCGACAGGGATGAAACGAGCGATATTGGCAATACCGGTGCAGTTGATACTGTGCATCGGTATTGCGCTCCTGCTCTCGATCTCAACGCTTCCGCTCCCGGCGCAGGCAGCAGAGCCAACAACCGATGTCAGAGTGGTAAAGTACGCATCCGATGGGACAACCATTCTAAATGAGACAACTGTGGCATACGACTGGATGGAGGCGAATCTGCCGGTTTACGGGAATGGTGTTATGCATTACTTCCATCAGGGACCAATCTTTGACTCGCCACCCGGACCGTGGGACAAGAACGAGACCGCGAACCACAAGGACAAAGGTGCCGTGAAAGGGACCGATGTCAAAGACCTGTG
>CBDUQO010000182.1:0-4558 GCA_965369365.1 uncultured Methanosarcinales archaeon | reverse complement strand
TTTTCTCTGCGATCGTTATGATGAATGCGGTCTTTGTTTCTCGCAACTCCGGCACTGCTGAAGCTTGCAATCGGGGTAAAAAAATATCTTTATGCATGATGTGCTGTTATATTAGATTCAATCGATGAAAATATCCGCATCGCCAGACGAAACCACCTGGTACCAGTTGACCGCCGAAGAGGCGTTCAAGACCCTGCATTCGGAACGATCCGGACTCTCAACAGAGGAGGCAAAAGCAAGACTTGAGCGATACGGTTATAACGAAATCAAGTTCAAGAAACGCAGCGCGATTCTCAGGTTTCTTGCGCAGTTCAACAGTCCGCTAATTATCATTCTGCTCGTCTGCGCCGCAATAACAAGTGCGCTCTCTATCTGGGAGGGCGCTGATCTGTGGATGGATACGGTGGTCATTCTTGCTGTGGTTCTTGCAAACACGATCATCGGGTTCATCCAGGAGGGAAAAGCCGAGGCATCGGTTGAGGCACTCGAGAAGATGATGACTCCTGAATGCACCGTGATGCGGGGCGGCGAAGAGGCAGTCATACAGGCATTGGAACTGGTTCCCGGGGATGTGGTGATCCTCGAAGGTGGCGACAAGGTTGCTGCGGACATGCGGCTCTTTCAGACGAAGAACCTGAGCGCAGACGAATCAGCGATCACCGGGGAATCGGTACCCACTCTCAAAAAGACCGAGCCTGCAACCGGAGAACGGACGGTTGCGGATCAGAATTGCATGCTGTTCAGCGGCACGTTCGTTACAAAGGGAACGGGACGGGGGGTCGTTGTCGGAACAGGGGAGCAAACAGAGATCGGGAGAATCGCAAAACTGATAAAAGAAACAAAAAAGATCACAACGCCACTCACAAGGAAGATGGCGGAGTTCACCAGAGTCCTTGTCATTGCAATCCTCGCAATAACAGTTCTCAACTTTGTGCTGGCGGTATGGTTTGGTATCGAGATTGCAACAGCGTTTCTCGCGTCCGTATCACTCGCTGTCGCAGCAATACCTGAGGGGCTGCCAGCGGTTGTGACGATGGCGCTGGCGATTGGCGTTACAGCGATGGCACGGAGAAACGTAATCATAAAGCGGCTGCCTGCCGCAGAGACCCTCGGATGCACCACTGTGATCTGCTCGGACAAGACAGGGACGCTCACAAAGAACCAGATGACGGTATCCTGGGTATATTCCGGGGGGAGGGACTACGCAGTGAGTGGGGTCGGGTACGAACCAGTTGGAGCGTTCACTCCGGATCAGATGAGCGAAGAGCTGGTCGAGACCTTAAAAGTGGGTTATCTCTGCAATGATGCAAAAATCGACCAGAAAGATGGCTATAAGGTCATCGGAGATCCAACCGAGGGTGCGCTACTCGTCTCTGCGATGAAAGCAGGTATTGATGGACTCGACGAGCCGCTACAGCGGTTGGACGAGATACCGTTTGACTCAGAGCAGCAGTACATGGCTACATTGCACGAAGGCGACGGAAAGCACATACTCTTTGTGAAGGGGTCGCCAGAGCGGGTTCTCGGGATGTGTCAGACCCGGATGGTTGATGGCGAGATCGAGCCGATAGACAAGGTTGAGATACTCGTAAAAGCGGACGAAATGGCAGAAGAAGCGTTAAGGCTGCTTGCCATGGCATATAAGGTGGTGTCTTCCGGGAGTAGTTCGATTGACATGAGCGATCTAACGGATATGACCTTTCTCGGCATCCAGGGGATGATCGATCCGGCAAGAGAGGAGGCGATAGACGGGGTTGCGAGATGCAAGAGTGCCGGGATCCGGGTTGTGATGGCGACAGGAGATCATGAAATGACCGCAAGAGCGGTCGCCCGGAAACTCGGAATCGACGCAGAGAGGGCGATCACCGGGGCGGAACTCTCGAAGATGGACGACGATCGACTCTATGATCTTGCCCCGAACGTGTCGGTCTATGCACGGGTTGCACCAGAAGACAAGTTCAGGATCACAAAAGCGTTTCAGAAACACGGAAAGGTCGTCGCCATGACCGGTGATGGCGTTAATGATGCCCCCGCACTGAAAGCCGCTGACATCGGGATCGCCATGGGGATCACAGGAACCGAGGTTAGCAAGGAAGCCTCTGACATGATCCTTGCCGATGACAACTTTGCAACGATCGTCTCTGCTGTGGAAGAAGGCAGATACGTCTACGACAATATCAAAAAAGTCATATTGTACACGCTCCCGACAAACGGCGGGCAGGCGCTGCTCGTTCTTGGGGCGATACTGCTTGCGCCGTTTCTGATACTATTCCAGGATCGGCTTCCGCTCGCACCTGTTCAGATACTCTGGATCAACCTCTTCGACGCAGTGGCGCTCGCGCTCCCACTTATCATGGAACCAATGGAGAAGGATCTACTCGAAAAACCTCCAAGGGATCCGGATGAACGGATTACCGATCCCCCGTTCTTCAAGAAGGTCGGGCTGGTCTCCATCGTGATGGCGATCTCCGGGTTTGCGATATACTACCACTACGGGATACCTGCGATTGATGGACCCCTCGTTGTTAACAAAGACCTCCTCACACAGGCGCAGACCGCCGCATTCACAACCGTTGTGCTGGTGCACCTCTGCTACGTCGTAACCGCACGATCGATCACAGAATCGGCATTCACGTTCAGTCCGTTCTCGAACCGATGGCTGCTCGCGGGAATAGTACTCACCATTGTGACGCAGCTTGCAATCGTCTACCATCCGATCGGAAATGCCATTCTCGGAACGGCACCACTCCCGCTTGACTGGTGGTGGCTGATGATCCTCTTTGCACTCCCCGGGTTCTTTGCAATCGAGATCGAGAAGTGGCTGACGAAGCGGTTTGGGCGGCACAGCGGCTGATAGGTCTTCAAAATTAAAAATGACTCGGAGTCCATATCTTGCCATCAAAAGACCTTACAATCCTGTGCCGCAACATCGGCGACCTCTTGATCGTGCTCGGGGGTGTTCTGTTGTCCGTGATCGTAGTTCCGATCATCTTCCGGGAGTACTCTATGATACCGGGCTGCCTGATCCCGGCAGCGGCGTCCCTTTTTCTCGGGTTATGCCTCAAGTATCTCTTCAAAACAGATGACGTGCTCGAAGCGAGACACGCCATGACAATCGCGGCACTGGGCTGGCTCATCGCACCGCTCTTCTGCGCAATTCCTTTTATGCTCGGCTCCCATATACCATTTCTCGATGCGTACTTCGAGAGCATGTCTGGCTGGACCGGAACCGGTCTCACAATGATTGCACACCCATCAGAACTTTCGCACACCCTGCAGTTTTTGAGGAGTTTTATGCAGTGGCTTGGCGGCGTTGGCGTGATCGTGCTCGTGATATCGATCATTGCAAGACCGGGGACCTGTATGTATGCGCTCTACCATGCTGAAGGCAGGGACGAGAAAGTCACCCCCCGGATCAGGGATACCATCCGCACGATCTGGCGGGTCTATCTGGCACTGACCGCAGCTGGTGTCGGGCTTCTGTGGCTGGCAGGGATGCCGCTCTGGGACAGCATAAACTGTGCGATGACCGGGATTGGCACCGGTGGCTTCACAGTAACAGATGGGGGCATCGCAGAGTACCACAGCACAATAATTGAGATCGTACTCATCCCGATCATGCTGGCAGGTGCAATACCGTTTCTGGTGCATTATCGGGTGATCACGCGGAAGATGTCCTCGTACGTAAAAGACATACAGTGCAGGGCGATCTTTGCGATGGTTCTGGTCGGCGCAACTCTGCTTGTTCTCGAGAACATCTTCTCGCAGGGGACTTGCGATATCGTGATCATTTCTGGCGACTCGGTCTTCCAGTTCGTCTCGGCGATCACCTGCACGGGATTTCAGACAGCCGATATACACCGGTGGACTCCGACCGCCCATATCATCCTGGTCATTGCGATGATTGTTGGGGGCACTGCCGGCTCGACCTCCGGCGGCATAAAGACGATGAGAGCGGTCATGCTGGTCAAAGGGGTCGGATGGTGGCTTAAAAAGATTGCACTTCCAAAGGAGGCGGTCATTGCATACCGCATCGGAAAAAGAACGCTCTCAGAGGATCACAAGAACGCAGAACTCGAGGAAGTTTCGCTGCTCCTTAATCTATGGATCATCTTTCTCCTGGTGGGTGTTGTGGTGCTCCTCCATACAGTGCCGGCAGGTTTCAATCTTGGTGATGTGATCCTTGAGGTGGCATCTGCACAGAGCAATGTCGGGCTCTCAACCGGTATCACTACGGCAGATCTACCGGCTGCAGGCAAGATCATGCTGATACTCAATATGTGGATCGGGCGGCTTGAGATCATCCCCGCAATCTTTTTGCTGCGAACGCTTCTCGTGCGGGAGGTTACGTGAGGTTGTGCTGCAAAACGCCGTCTACATCTGCCCGTGCCTGAGAATTGAGAAGAGAAGCCAGAACCCCATCATGCCGGCACCGAGAAACCCGACGATTCCGATTATCGGGGGTAGACATCATAACCACCTTCTTATTCACAAATTTGTATCGAGTCTATCCTCTGCTCGGTCAATAGTAGTCCACATCCCATAATAAAACCCCTTT
>CBDUQO010000181.1:0-4641 GCA_965369365.1 uncultured Methanosarcinales archaeon | reverse complement strand
GTCTTCGAGTTCCTTCAGATCGCCATAAAGACCGCCCTCTGTCATGACGGTCTGCATGTGATCGATCAATGTGGCATAGCTCCGCCTCTTAGCGATCGTCCCCTCAGGGGGATTATCTGCGTTGTAGATGTAGAGATGCGGCATATCTCCTATCGCAATATCAGGATAGCAGTTCCTGGAGAGTGCAACCGACTTTCCTGGCAGGAACTCGAGGTTTCCGTGCGTCCCGACGTGGACGATCACGTCAGCGCCGAACGCGTTCTCGATCCACCGGTATGTAGCCATGTACTGGTGCGGCGGCGGAATCTCAGGGTCATGCAGGATCTTGCAGACCTGCCCGTCACATCGTGAGCCTGCACATCCCCGTTTTGGCTGGACACATATCACAGCGTTGCCGTATCGTACGCCAGTTACAACGATCTTGCCATCATAGACCATTGCGGCCGGAACATCGTCTATCTCTTCGCCAGGCGGATTCCCCCATGTATCGCACATCCTTTTCCTGACATTGTGCTCAAGTGTATCGAACCATTCTTCGTACTCCTCCTTAGTCACCATCGCAAGCGCCCCGCCTTTATCCACGATCTCATCGATCGTCGTCCATCTGAACTCGGATATAGCTTTATGGTCCATGATGTTATCGATGAGCTCTTTTCCACTTTCAGGCACATCGACTGCATATCCGGCCTCTTTCATCGCATGGAGTATCCGCGCAACGCTTTCGAGGGTATCGAGATGCGCTCCTCCACCCACTGTTGCCTCAGCCGATGCGCAGGGGTTGTTGTTGAGGATGAATGCGACCTTACGTTCCGATTTGGGCGTGTCCTTAAGATCGATCCATTTCTTGACCCTTCTCACGATCTTCTTCATACGTTCATCGATCGGGGTATGGCGTTCGAACTCGGTTCCATGTTCTTCTTCTTTTCTCGATGCACCGACGATCAGAGGCTCGATCACGCCCTCGAACTCAGCCATCGCAACACTCCATGCAACCTCACTTGAACTCATTCCCTGAATGTCCGCCGTCCATTCCTCTTCGGTCTTGTGATAGACTGTCAATGGATGAAATACCGGAATGTCCAGATTTTTGAGAGTACTTACAGATTCTTCGGCGGTTCCTGTATGGAATATCGATTGGAGGTTTATTATGGCATCTATCTTCACAGGATCCATAAAGTACTCTTCTGTTACTTCCCCTGTCGATTTGGCGCCTGTTTCGGCATCCCCCATCCCGTAACAGAACGCCGGGATCACATCGAACTCCTTTTCGAGTTCGCAAATCATCGCATCAATGATCTCAAGGTCACCATTTGACCAGTAGGTTCGATGGAACAATATCCCGATCGTATGTTTCTTCTGTGGTTTGTACCATTCCAGGTACCCATCTATGCTCTCGAATGTCTGCTCTGCATCAGGATGGTAGATCCCCTGCCACATCGTCTCGGCTGGCGGTTCAGGGTCGTATTCAGCGCCCAGGACCTCTTTTCCGATATATTTGAGCATGTTCGTTATGTTCGGAAGTCCTCCGTAGACGTGGTAAGCGTTGACCGTTGCAACAATCTTAAAGGGAACGTTTGAAACTTCCCAGAAGGTTGAATCATAACCAAATGAGATGGTTGGAATATCACTGTTCAACCCCTCTATTAGTTCGTCCCATACTCCACTGTCTGACGGACGCAAAATAATGACATCTGCATATTTGAAATAGTTTATACAGTCCTCACGTTTCGAATCATCCTCAAGGTCCTGTGTGGACCATGCGTGCAGTTCCATATCAAGTTCATTACATGCTTCTACAAACAGCGGGATATCGCTGCCCCATGTTACTGATACTACCTTCATGTCAGACCCCTGCCTACCGAATACATCTCTATCAGTGACCCCTGCTCCTGTGCAACGATATCGTGAACCTGGCCGGATGATAGCTGGTCAACCGAATAATACCGTCCACCGGCATGTTCTGCAATTTCCCTGCAGTAACCAAGCTGCATTTTCACAAACGAGCTGCCCATGGATTCAGCATCAAGAACTATTACATGAATGCCGGCAGATCTTGCCTCTTCAGCGATCGCAACGAGTTCTTCTTTTACCGTTCCCACTTTGCCACCATTTACGGATACATTCGCCCTGCCGTCCGAGATCAGGACCATTATCGCAATCGTCTCATCGTTTTTTCGCTTTTCACCAAGAAGGAGGTTCAACCCGCTGCTTAGACCTGCACCAAGCGGTGTTTTCCCGCCTGTTGGTAATTCCCTGAGGCTGTCGTATGCGAGATCAACACTTGAGCAGAGTGGAAGCAGCACATCTGCAGTATCACCTTTAAATGCGACCATCCCGATCCTGTCCCGCTGCTGGTAGGAGTCCATGAGAAGCGACATGATCGCTCCTTTGGCACTTTCCATCCGGTTTGCGGCACCCATCGAACCGGAGGCATCTACTACAAAGAGGGTTGCTGTTGAGATCTTTCCAATCCTGATCTTTTCCCTGATATCCTGATTCCCGATGATCACCGCGTTCTTGCCAGGCATGCCTGCACCGCGCTCTCCCTGGAATGGTGCAGCCGCACGGATCGTGGCATCGAGCGCGATATCGGTGATTTTTCCGGACGGTATGGTGTGACGGGCATATCTACCCCGGTTGAACCGCGCAAGTGTTGGATTTCTCCTTCCTGATGTCATCTTGCGGTGTATCCGGTCACGCTTTTCCTTTGGTCGCACTCTGCTTACATCAATGGGGTCTCCGATCGCAAAGATCGATTCGGGCTGCTGTGGCTGTGTGCCTTCATCTTCATTTTCAGGCGGGTTTTGAGGTTTTTGCGATTCTTGCTCATTCTCTTTATCATCATGCTCGCGATGTTCATGCTTGTGCTGTTCTTCCTGCTCAGGCTGCTGCTCTTTTTCCTGCTCCTGCTCATTTTTTTCCTGTTCTTTTTTCTCTTCATCCATCATCTGGTCGAGCTTATCGGTATCGAGCTGCGGCGGCTCAAAGTGCTTTCTTCTCATCCTGTGCGGCAGTGCAAGTTCCATCGCTTCTTTAATGTCATCGAGCGTTACCCTGGTCCGTTCATCAAATGCTGCGATCGTCTTTGCGGTTCTTGTGATGACGATCTCTGCTCTGTGCGTTCTCACGCCGAGTTCGATACACATCTTAGCTGTGGTCATGAGGAGGTCATCACTGATCGTTACCTCGGGGAGGAGCGACTTCGCTTTTATGATCTTCTTGTTAAGTTCGGTCTGCTGACCCTCGAACTCCTTCTTGCACCTGTTTGCATCGGTTTCAAAGCTTTCTGCAACCTTCACGATCTCGACCCGTGCATCAGCATCGGATAAGCTCTCGACAGTAGACTGAAGCCCGAACCGGTCCAGAAGCTGCGGTCTGAGTTCCCCTTCTTCGGGATTCATTGTCCCGACGAGAATGAATCTGGCAGGGTGTCCCACTGAGACGCCCTCCCGCTCAACCATGTTGACGCCCATCGCTGCGGCATCGAGGAGAACGTCAGCGACGTGGTCGTCCAGCAGGTTTACTTCGTCGATGTAGAGTATGCCGCGGTTTGCAGCAGCAAGTATCCCGGGATCAAGCGCACGTATCCCTTCCTTGATCGCCTTTTCGATATTGAGTGTACCAACTACCCGGTCTTCAGTGCATCCGAGCGGAAGATCGATCACCCGGGCTCTTCTTGCTACACTTTCGAGTTTTTCGCCATTTGCCGAATGCTCATAGCAGATGTCGCACATCTCGCCCATATCTGCAGGATTGCAATTGAACGGACAGCCGTTCACTACCTCGATATCAGGAAGCAGTTCTGCCAGTGCCCGTACCGCAGTAGACTTTGCGGTCCCTTTCTCACCCCTGATCAGGACACCGCCGATCCTCGGATTGATCGCGTTCAAGATCAGTGCTTTTTTCATTTCATCCTGTCCGACGATCGCTGTGAAGGGGAGTATTTGTCTGTTTATGTGATGCATTTAATTTATCTCCAAATTTAATGTGATTTTATAATTTCACGATTTTACAAGGTTGCTCTTCTGAACACACTGGTGCAGATCGCAAGCACGATCAAAGCACCTGCTGCAAGCATCAGTATCTCACTGGCTGCGATATCGCCCCCGCTCAGAAGCACCCTCACACTATCGATCGCATGGCTGACCGGATTTACAGACGCTACCGTCCTGAGCCAGTCCGGCATCTTGTCATAGGGCATCAGCGCTGTGCTTGTGAAGAAGAGCGGCATGCTGATCATTGCATTTATCGCAGCATACCCGTCATGGTCGTCCACGGCGAGTGCAATCGTTGTCGCAATCGACGCGAAGAGTGCCCCGAAGATGAAGAGTACGATATAGGTCAAGAAAATGCTCTTTACGCCATACACTGTGATTCCAAGCGCGACTGCGACGCTAAAGATCACTGTCGCCTGTACCAGACCCCGGAATGTTATAAAGAGGATCTTGCCGAAGAGATAGCTCTCTCTCGGAGAGGGCATAGCAAAGAATTTGTTAAGAAATCCCAGTATTTTGTCAAAGATTACGAGACTTCCGCTCTGCAGGGATGCGAAGAGTACGCTCATCACCATGATTCCAGGGGTCAGGTACTCCAGATAGTTGTCAGTGAATGTGACGGGAAGGGTGAGCCCTACAAAAATGA
>CBDUQO010000180.1:0-4663 GCA_965369365.1 uncultured Methanosarcinales archaeon | reverse complement strand
GAGTTTGTATTCCATCGTTATGGTATTTTTTGTGTAACTATATAAGTATTCCGGTACAGTGGCGATTCATCCCCGCCCTGTCGGAAGGGGACTTCTCGCCGATTGGGTTAAACACGAACGTTCGAAGGATTCAAGTCCACAAACTCGCTTTCAGCCGAAATTCCATCCCGGATGACACCTTCTGCCTTCTCCACGATCCGCTGGACCGTGGTAACCGGAATGTCACGCCCGCCAAGCCCGATCACGAGCCCGATCACAGGAACGCTGGTGTCGCTGTTGTACATGCCCGCCTTGATCTCAGTTGTGACCGCGCCCTCGCCGGTTCCAAGCGAAATGTTCTTGTCAAGCACAACAACCACCTTTGCGCCTGCGACCACTTTCTTGACCTCATCGATCGGAAACGGTCTGAATGCGCGGATCTTGAGTAGCCCGACCGGCTTTCCTTTACTCCGCAGGTCATCAACCACATCCCGAAGAGTCCCGACTAATGAGCCCATCGCAACAAGGATGATCTCTGCATCGTCTGTGTAATATGTGTCGATCAGACCGCCGTAGTGCCTGCCAAAGATTTCTTCGAACTTCTTAGCTGCGCCTTCTATCTTTGATCGTGACGCGTCCATCGCCTTCTCCACAAGATACCGGAAGTCCATGTAGTACGCAGGGTCAACAAACATGCCGAATGACGCCGGATTATCCGGATCAAGCGTCCGCAATGGCTTGAATGGCGGGAGAAATTCGTCCACAGCCTTCTGGTCGAGAAGATCCACTGGCTCAAATACGTGCGATAGAATGAACCCGTCCATGCAGACCATCACCGGAAGCGAGACATCAGGATCCTCTCCTATCAGGTACGCCTGCGCTGTCGCATCAACAAGTTCCTGCGCATCCTCGATGTAGAGCTGGATCCAGCCCGTGTCCCGCTCTGCCATGCTGTCCTGATGATCGTTCCAGATGTTAATCGGCGCAGACATCGACCGGTTCACGATCGTCATCACGATCGGAAGCCTCATGCCCGCCACATTGAAGAGCACCTCGTGCATTAGCGCAAGTCCCTGCGATGTTGTTGCAGAGTATGTTCGTGCGCCTGCTGCGCTCGATCCGACGAGTGCGGACAATGCTGAGAACTCGCTCTCGACGTTGACATACTTTGAGTCGATTACGCCATCGGCAACGAACTGTGACAGGTCTTCCACAATGTGCGTCTGCGGTGTGATCGGATACGCAGATATTACGTCAGGTCTGCACATCGCAGCCGCATGTGCAACCGCGTACGAGCCTTCGACGACCTGCCTTCCGCTTTTTAGTTCTCCAGTCATTTCTCCTCCAGGACCATTTCTATAGCATCTTTCGGACATTCAGCCGCGCATATCCCGCATCCCTTACAGTAATCATAATCAGCCACAAACGTGTCGCCGCCTTCTATCTTGTGAACGATCCCCTCCGGACAGAATGTCTCGCAGGTGCCGCATCCGTTGCAGAGTTCTGCGTTGAATACCGGAATGAATATCCTCCAACTACCCGTCTTGTTCGCAAGGCTGGATCCGACCTCTCCGATTGGTGCGTGTGGAATCATGCGCCCACCACCAGATCATAAGCGCTCTGGACCGCCTCAGCATTCTTCTCCCCGACCTTTCCGGGGAATCGATCCTGCACCGCATGTTTGATTGAATCCGCGGTGACCTCACCACTTGCGCCTGCAAACGCGCCGAGCATCACAGTATTCATGATTGGTTTTCCGATGATGTCAAGCGCTATTCCGGTTGCATCAATCGTCCTGACTAAAGCGTCGGTCTTGAGGTGAAGCTCCTCTGGTTTGTGCTCGGTATTGACGATGATTGTGCCATCTGCCTTCAGTCCGCTGGCAACATCGACTGTTTCGATCAGTGTTGCATCCTGCACGATCACATAGTCCGGATTGTATACCTGACTGCGCAGTCTAATTGTATGATCTGATAAACGTACAAAAGCCATCACAGGGGCGCCTCTCCGCTCCACGCCAAATGCGGGGAATGCCTGACTGTACAAGCCGTCCTCGAAAGCCGCAATCGCAAGCAGTTCGGCAGCAGTAACCGAGCCCTGCCCGCCGCGACCGTGAATCCGAATCTCCTTCATGATCCTACGTCAGTTATGGTCACGCATAAGTTTATCGCATGTAGCCAATGGGGTACCTCACGTGATCAATTCGTCCAGCCTGAACTGTTTATGTTTTTTCACGCCGAAAAACTCGTTTGCAGCACGTCTGACCGCGTCACGATGCTCATCCGTAGTGTATACCCCCATCCGCCAGTTATCCTGCTGCGCATGACCGATGGCTGCAACGAGGTGCGACACCTCATGGAGGCGTCTTAGCTCGTGATCAACCATGATGCTGGCGCCGGTCTCAACGATGTCAGGTGGCTTTGGAATGTCTATCAGGATATATCCGGGATCGATCCCGAGATCCGACGTAAGTTCTGCCTCTATCAGTCTTGTGTTGTTCCGATGCTTTAGCGTACTTTTGCCCACTTCGTCAAACCCGATGTATGTCGCACGCTTAAACAGCCTCCGGTCACGCAGCCGCTCCGCGATCTCAGAGGGATACCCGGGATACGAGTGCATCTGCACGAAAAGATCCTGATCGTCCATCGTAGAGAGTTTCTTCGCATCAAGCCCATCCTCGATCATGCGTTCAACCGCATGTACGCACATCGCCTCTGCAATCCGGGTTACATGGTGATAATAGACCGTCGGATGCATCATGAACCGTGAGAGTAGCAGTGATTCTGCAGCCCGCACCCCCCCGCTGTTGATCACGAGTTTCCCGTCTAAAAACCACATTTCGTGAATTAAGCGAATCAGATCGACTGAAAGTGGAACACCCGTGTAATGCGCATCCCTTACAAGATAATCCATCCGGTCAACATCGATTTCGCTGTTCAAAGCAGCTCCGAGGTTTGTTTCTCCTTTTATATGACTTGTAACTCTCGAAATGTCAAGCGAGTTCTCCTCAAATATCCTGCCCAGATCCTGATCTTCCTTAATGACCTGGTAGACATCCTCATGCGACCGTCCGGCATGTCGCTTGATTAAGTTCTCGGTCACATGCGAGAGCGGTCCATGCCCGATGTCATGGAGCAGGGCTGCCACGCGTAGTTCGAGCCGCCCGGTCTCGTCATCGACGCGATCCGAAAGCGAGTTTGCAAGATGGTATGTGCCAAGCGAGTGCTCGAATCTGGTGTGATTTGCCCCGGGATACACAAAACTGGTCAATCCAAGCTGCTTGATGCGACGTAACCGCTGCATCGCCGGCGTATCGACCAGTGATAACATTAGGTCATCCAGTTCGATGTACCCGTGGATCGGGTCACGAATCACGTTCATTGCTGATTGGTAGTTGTGCAGGTTTATATACATATAGCAACAATGCGAAGCTATGCAATCGGATATCCTGTATCGAGGTGTTTTATCTGGGTAAGCAGAAAAAGCCAGTGGATGCACCAATAGGACGTGTGCGCACCCCGCGCAAACATGACCGTGAGATTCTGGCAACTGTTGAAAAAATGCTTGGCGCAAACCATCTGCGGGTTAGATGTATGGATGGGACTGTGAGGACTGCCCGGATACCAGGTAGAATGAAGAAACGGATATGGATTCGTGAAAATGACATTGTTATCGTTGTTCCGTGGGATTTTCAGGATGCCAAGGCAGACGTGATCTGGAGATACACTGCTCCACAGGTCGACTGGCTCCGACGTCGCGGGTACCTCTCATGAATTAGGCAGCTTGCACCATGCCAAAGCTCCAACTCGAAAAAAAGATAAGGGCGATTGATCGGGATATCGACAAACTTCGGATCAGGACGAAGGATTCGAACGATTTAAAGTCGCTTGAGGGTGTTTTTGACACTTCCACATTGAAAACGCTATATCACCTTGCAAAAAAAGGTTACATCGAAGCACTTGGTGGCGTGATCAGCACGGGCAAGGAGGCGAACGTATATCATGCGCGGGGACGCGATCGGGAGGTTGCTATAAAGATTTATCGCGTCAATGCGAGTGATTTTCGTGCGATGCAGTCTTATATAATCGGGGATCCGAGATTTAAGAATGTGAAGCATGATAAACGGAGCATCGTCTTTACGTGGACGAAAAAAGAATTGAGAAATTTAAAAAAGGCGCACACCGCGGGAGTGCGCGTGCCAGAACCGTTTGTCTCGCGAAACAACGTTCTTCTGATGGAGTTCATCGGGAATGATGAGGTCCCCGCGCAACAGCTGCGCGTGGTGCCACTAACCCCGGATCAGGCGCAGGATGTCTTTGACACAACCATTGACTATATCAGGAAATTATATCTGGAAAATCTTGTACATGCTGATCTTAGTGAGTTTAACATTCTCTTAAAGGGATCCGAGGTTGTATTCATCGATATGGGGCAATCGGTGACGCTGGATCATCCAAATGCCATGAAATTTCTGATGCGGGATATCCGCAACATAATCAGGTTCTTCAGGAGCCGCGGCGTGACGGCAGATGAAGACCGGGTTGTGGATATGATCCTTGGATAACCACTGGTGCTGTCAGCTGATATTTTTGGCTCTCTGGTATCTTGAGTTGCAGCGACCAACGCTTGTAAAGAGGTTGCCCATTTTATCCGAATCTTCCCACTTTGATTTAGGAGATTTTCC
>CBDUQO010000179.1:0-4700 GCA_965369365.1 uncultured Methanosarcinales archaeon | reverse complement strand
CGATTTTTTGTGAAAAAATCGTTTTAGAGGCGCGCAGGTCCTGCGTCCGCATATCCCTGTCGTTGCCCGGTTCCTGCTTCTTTTTCGAGTTGACCCGGCTTAAACAGGAGTTTTGTGACATTCAGGGCGTGTTCTCGTGCGCGGGCTTCGGCGAGTGCTGCAAATTCGCGATCTGATGGTGCCTCATCTTCGTGCACAAATACCTCGATCACATGCGTGTTTGTCATTAACTGGGCTGTGATGATGCCCTGCGACGCTTCGTGCGCACATATCTTGTCTTTTGGATCGGCGCCCGGCATGCCAAACGCCATCACAATGTCGCACGATTGTTCTTCTATCAGTCTCTTGCATGCAACCGGCAGATCTTTGATCCCTGGAACGGTGTAACGCTTTATCCGAATCGATGCGTTGCGCTTCAGTTCGGAAATTGCATATTTTGCCATGTCGGCGCGTGCAAATGTGGTGTCTGCGATTCCTATGGTTGTCATGATTTGGTGTCTGATATCCAATATCTATGCCCGATGGCGGGGTTGTTTGATAGCCGGAAAACCAGGGGTCACGCCCGGTTGCGATTGATTCCAACCCGCCCGTCACGTACTACGACATCAAAACCGTAATCAGTGAGCATGCGGGAAGCCTTGCCATCGCCATGCATCATTAGTTCCACGAGATCGTCTGGCTCATCGATGTCGGTGCTGACCGCAAACGAATCGTAGACATCGACTGATGCGCCACTCTCACGTGCGATCCGCAGGTGGTCGAGAAAACTTGCCCCGTAATAATCGACGTGGAATCCGGATGGGTCCTTGATGTACAGGATGTTGGTGCCGCCACCCTTGCCCGGCGCGATCACTACATCGGCATCAAGCCCCGCAATCTCGTTGATGTGCTTGCTGCGGATCAGCGGCAGATCAGCCATCACGATCATGACCGAATCATTGTCTTGCTCGGCTCGTGAGTCGAGATATTCGTTTAACGCCTCGTTCAGCCCGTAATCACTCAGCAGAATGCAGGAACTGAAATCAACATCTTTGTTGCTGAGCATTGACGATGTGAGGAGGTCAACCTCAAAACCATCCAGCGCACCCATCACATCGCGGAGCATGTTCATCGCAAGTGTGTCGCGTTCATCAGGCGTCAGTATGCCCGCCAGACGGGATTTGGCGTTTTTCCTCTTGAATGGGACTACGATCTTCATGATCTCAGACATCCTGTGGACTGTGGAATGAATTGGTGATAGCGGGCATTATAGATTGCCGCGGTCCCTCACTCGTGCCTGTGCTCTCTGCACGCGTTCTCATCGGTTGCTTCCGTGAGCGTTCCCTGTTTCCATGCCTCAATTGTATCGCGTACAGTGCCTCCAGCACCAACAAAGACATCGATCCCGAATTGCTCGAACATTGTGACTGCTTTTGGTCCAAGTCCGCCGCATAGCATGATGTGCGTGCCAGTCGTTGATATCAGCTCCGGGGGAAGCCCCGTGCCACCTCTATGCTCGCTGGTATTCGCAATTACCTCTACCTCACCAGTGTCCGCGTCTACGACGGTGTACGTCGGCACCCTGCCGAAATGCTGCCCGACGAGATCGTCGATCCCGCCGTCTCCTTCTGTTGGAATACATACTTTCATTTTTATTCACCTATCCGTTATCTCACGTATTTTACGCATTTCACGTATCTCACGTAATTCTGTTCGTCGAATCTTCATTGCGATCAATCCATATTAATATCTGCGCAGTTGACCTGCGCGGATGCTTGCATGGGTGGCATGCCCGGTCACCGATGAACCACATGTTTCGTACCACCAGCCGTGTAGGGGATTTATAGCAAGGCCGGCATAGAGAGTCATGTTGAAATGAGCGGCACAGATTACATACAACACAAAATCATGGTCATGAGCGGCAAGGGCGGCGTTGGCAAGACCACAGTGGCAGTCAACCTCGCGCTCGCGCTCGCCGAGAACGGACAGAACGTCGGACTGCTCGATGCCGACATCACAGGACCGAACATAGCAAAGATGCTGAAGCTGGAGGATGAGACATTATATGGGGACGGGGAGCAGTTGGTACCGGTATACCTGCCCATAGGATGTGACCACGGGATTTCAGTCATGTCGATGGCTTTTATGATCGAGCGAGATGCCGCCATACCGTGGCACAGCCCGACCCGTCTTGGTATGCTCCGCCATTTTGTTGATGAGGTGCAGTGGGGATTGCTTGACTACCTGCTGATCGACCTGCCACCAGGCACAGGCGATGAACCGCTGAGCATCGCCACGATGATGGATATAGATGGTGCAATCATCGTCACCACACCGCAGGATGTTGCGATCCTGGATGCAAGAAAGGCTATAAACATGGCAAAGGGGGAGGGAATCCCAATTATCGGGATTATCGAGAATATGAGTGGATTTGTGTGCCCGCGCTGCGGAAGTCATATCAATCTCTTCGGAGAAGGTGGCGGGAAACGTGTTGCAGGTGAGATGGACGTGCCGTTTCTCGGAAGCATACCAATCGATCCGATGATTGTCAGATCCGGCGACGACGGCATTCCATTCGTGGTAACACCCAATTCCAGCACCGTCCGATCGTTTGAGGAGATCATGGAGCGAGTGTATGATGCGGTGAATGCGTGATAGTAGTGTGAAGTGGTGGGCGGGATGCTGCGACCGATCAAGGGCATATTACTGCTTGTGAGTTTCCTTATATCGGATCACCGCCAAACACCAGAGTCATGGGTATGACCATCGCTGAAAAGATCCTTGCGATCCACGCAGGCAAAAGCAGTGTATCGCCAAAGGAGATCGTAGATGCACGAATCGATTATGTCATGGTGAACGATGTGACCGGGCTTCCTGCATTCGAGATTTTTGAGGAGTTCCATGCAAGTTCGATCATTGAGAATACGGTGTTAATCCAGGATCATTATGTGCCAAACAAGGATGTGGCGTCGGCAGAACAGGCTAAGTCGATGCGTGAGTTTGCCGGAAAATACAAAATCAAGAACCACTTTGATGTCGGGCGGGGCGGCGTCTGCCACCAGATCATGATCGAGCACGGCTTTGCAGCGCCGGGCAGGCTTATCGTCGGCGCGGACTCGCACACCTGTAGCTATGGCGCACTCGGCGCACTTTCGACAGGCATCGGGTCGTCGGAAGCTGCATCTGTAATGGCAACAGGAGAACTGTGGTTCAAGGTTCCTGAGACCCAGAAATTCGTTGTTGACGGGAAATTGGGGAAGCACGTGATGGGGAAAGACATTATTCTTCACATTATAGGCGATATCGGCGTTTCAGGATCACTTTACAAATCGATGGAGTTTTATGGCTCCACGATCGAGTCACTCCAGTTGTCGGACCGGATCACCATCTCAAACATGGCGATCGAGGCTGGCGCGAAGTGCGGCATCATCCCGCCGGATGACGCGGTCTTCAATTATCTCAAAAATCGGGTTATCGGTGAGTATACGCCGGTTTACGCGGATGATGATTCCGAATACGAGGATACTTTTGAGTACGATGCCAGCGAGATCAAAACAATGGTTGCCAAACCGCATCTTCCTGAGAATGTGGTGCCTGCATCTGAAATCGATGTGAGGATTGATCAGGCATATCTTGGCTCATGTACCAACGGCAGAATCGAGGATATGCGAGTTGCAGCGGAGATACTTAAAGGCAGGAAAGTGCATCCCGATGTCCGGATGATCGTGGTTCCCGCAAGCAAGAACGTCTTTGAGCAGGCTTTGCGCGAGAGACTAATAGAGGTTTTCATGGACGCGGATGCTTATGTCTCAGGACCTACGTGCGGCGCATGTCTTGGCGGTTACATGGGCGTCCTTGCAGAGGGCGAACGGTGCATCAGCAGCACGAACCGCAACTTTATCGGCAGGATGGGGCACAAGGACTCAGAGGTCTATCTTGCAAATCCAGCAGTGGTCGCGGCAAGCGCTGTGACCGGGCGAATAACCGATCCAAATGATCTTGAGTCGAATTAGTTGATGCGAGGTGATAAATATGGTGGAAAAATATATCAAAGGCAGGGTGTGGAAGTTTTCTGACAACGTGGATACAGATCAGATTATCCCCGCAAAATATCTTGTGACCGGCGACAGACGCGAGCTTGCAAAGCACGCATTTGAGAACGTGCGACCCGAGTTTGCAGATGAGGTCCGGGAAGGCGATATCATTGTTGGCGGGAAGAATTTTGGCAGCGGATCATCAAGAGAACACGCGCCCCGTGCTCTTCTTGGCGCAGGGATTACGTGTGTGATCGCACCGAGTTTCGCACGGATATTTTACAGAAACAGCATCAACATAGGGCTCCCGCTTGTTGAATGTGATGTTGATGCAGAGGATGGCGGCATCATTGCTGTCGATTTTGAGGCGGGAAAGATCGTGAATGCAGATACTGGTGACGTGTACGCCTTTCCGCCGCTGCCGGATTTCCTGATGAAACTACTTGACGTGGGACTTATTGAGAATACGAAGAGGAAACTTAAGGGAACGAATGGTTGAATCTGTTATACTCGGGCACAACGGCATAAACTGCGATTTTTATAGACATGGGTCCGGTGTCGTGGGGAGTTATTAAACAAATCCTCTGGTTATGTAAAAAACCGGCTCTATGGTAATTCGAGTTACAAGCAGCTCGCAAGATGAATTGTGCCTGTGGGCATTGGAGGCATAGAGATCACGAATGACAC
>CBDUQO010000178.1:0-4717 GCA_965369365.1 uncultured Methanosarcinales archaeon | reverse complement strand
CCGGCATTGATTTATCATAACTTCTTAAGCCGGATTCGATGTGGGCAACTGTAATGTGTAGTTTGGAGGCAGCTAAAGCACCTGCTAATGTTGAATTTGTGTCACCATAAACCAGTAGCAAATCAGGTTCTTTTTTTAGCAAGACTTCTTCTATCCTCTTTATCATTTCTCCAGTCTGATAACCATGCGAGCCAGAACCAACAGCAAGATGATAATCGGGCTCAGGAATATTTAACTCCTCAAAGAACACCTTGTTCATCTCGTAATCGTAATGCTGACCTGTATGGATAATAACTTCATTAAACTCTTTTCTTATCTCCCTCGATAAGGGTGCGCACTTTATAAAATTCGGCCTTGCCCCCACTATTGATACGATGTTCATCTTACTGCCCCCGCTCCATTTTCATTCCAAAACCATCGAAAACCAGATCCGCCCAATCCGGATCTATAAACCGCAGCCCCATCTCCAGAATCTCCTCTTCCGCAAACAGTTCATCATACACATAGACATCCAAACCTTTCTCCATCAAAAACTTAGCCAGAGCCAGGTTCCTGCTGTGGTACAGCTCCTTAACCCCACTTCTGAATGTTATTCCCTTGACACAGATTTTAACGTCAGCCAATGGCTTTTTCACCATCATGCACCCCGCGATGATCTTCTCAGCCCAGTAAGTGATCATCTCATCATTTACTTCCCTTGACGCCCTCAACAACCTCGAATGCGAGAATTTCTCCAGCCGCTCCATCTCCTTTACCAGAAACCACGGATACACCGGGATGCAGTGACCGCCGACCCCGGTAGATGGCAGGTGGATGTGGCAGTACTCGTGATTGGCATACTCTCTCGCCTCATAAAAATTGATCCCCAGCGTATCCGCAATCTTCAGGAGTTCGTTTGCAAGACCTATATTCACATCCCTGTAGCACCCCTCGATGATCTTTATGAACTCGGCAACCCGCGCAGATGAGACCAGATGCATATCCGGGATGAACTTCTCGTACACCTCTAACGCCCTTGCCCCGCTCTCCTTGTCCACGCCCCCTACAACCTTTGGAAACTCCCTCAGCCGTGAGATGCTAACTCCGGTCATTATCCGCTCAGGCGAGTGAGCCAGGTAGAATTCGCCGGACGACAATCGCAACCCGCTCTCCGCTTCAAGCCACTGCCGCACGCGCGTCTCAGTCGTAGCTGGCGGAACAGTCGTCTCCAGGACAACCAGATCCTGCGTCTTCAAAATCCTGCCAACACCCCTAAATGCACTCTCCATGATGCCGAAATCGGGATTCTGAAACTCGTCAATGAAGAGCGGAACAATCACGATGAATACGTTGCATTCGGAAGCGTCCTCGTAATCAGTCGTTGCAATCAGCCCTTTCCCGCCATGTCTCTTGATAAGTTCTGCAAGCCCTGCCTCCTCCGGGATCGGGTTCTCGCCCATGTTGATGGCTTCGCACCTGCCTGGGTCTATGTCCACACCAGTAACCTCAAAACCGTGATCCGCTATCACTCCTGCAAGCGGCAGACCCGCTTTTCCAAGACCAATCACTGCAATTTTGTCCGTCATCTTGTTGTCTTCACTTCCAGCTTATTCTTGTTTTTTGGGTAACTACTCAGGTACATAAACCACCATCATGGGACTTCACTATGCAGGGACTACCCGAAACATGGAACATACTAGAATCCCAAAAAGATTCTATCGATGTCATGCCCGAAGGGCAGGCATTACTGTAATTAGGTAGAGAATTTAACCACGGAGTGCGCGGAGGGGCGTGGAGAGGGCATAAATGGTTAAATGCTTCTAGCGTTCCTCTGCGTCCTGAATTCGGCGATACTTCGTATTCCGCGGTCATTTTTCTTGCCAGAAAATACAGGATCGCAATCGAGGGGGCACCTAACATACCCATGTAGTTATGTTTTTTGCACAATTTTTGCACAATTTTTGCACAATGTGCACAATTTTTACACATCATTTGAGTAGATATCGTGAGTTCCACAGTCTCCGATCCCAGAAGTTTCACCGCATCATCAGCCATATCTCGGTACCTCCACTTCTTTGCCACATTCACACTCATAAACCGTCTTCTCGTCATCCTCTCTTATTATCCTGCTCAGTTTTCGTCCACAATAGCAGACAAACCCCTGTAGTCTCGCAGGGTTTCCATACACCAAACCAGATGGCAGAACATCCTTTGTGACAGTCGAGCCGGCACCGACCATCGCATACGACCCTATTGTAATCCCACACAGTATAGTTGAGTTGGCACCAATACTCGCCCCTTTCTTAACCGAGGTTGAAACGATCTTACCGTCGTCCCAGATAAACGCTCTTGGATATAGGTCGTTTGTGAAAGTAACCGATGGTCCGACGAAAACGTCATCCTCTATCACAACTCCCCGGTAAATAGAGACAAAGTTCTGGATCTTTGTGTTACTACCAATTCGTACCCCGGTATCGACATACACCCCTTTGCCAACGTTGCAATCCGTTCCGATCACAGCGCCCTCTCGGATGTGCGCAAAGTGCCATATCTGTGTTCCGTCCCCGATAGCGTCGCTCTCTACAATCGCAGTGGGATGCTTAAAGTAGGTCATTCACTCGCCGGATCTCCTCGCATATTCTAAGATTATTCAACGCCTCCGATGGTGTGATCGGAAATTCCCTACCATATTTCACACAGTCCACAAAGGTCTTTAACTCCTCTTTGAGTGGCTCCACCTTGTTGACCAGAACCTTCTCGATGATATTTTCCTGTACATACCGCTCATCCTTAACCTGATATTTCCCTGGCTTTCGGTACACATAGATGTCCTGATTCATGAAATCCCCTTCAATAGACATGTCCTCCTCTTCTATGTATATCGTCCGGATCTTCTTTGATGCCTTCCTGCTTGCAGAAAGAAAGACTATCGAAGAATTGAATTTGATCAGCGCTGCGCATATATCAACGTCTCCAGCACTATAAAGACTGTAGTCCCCACCAAACAGCACATTGAAGACGATATCGATGTCATGCACCATCAAATCTTCAACGACGGTTGCGTCTGTTATCCTTGTTGAGGTGGGGTTATGTCTCTTCATCTCAACATAAAGCGGATTTTTAACCATTCCCCGGATCTCCGCAACTATCGGGTTGAACCGCTCAATATGGCCGATGCCGATGATTAAATCTTTGTCTTCCAGTAAATTTAGTAATTCCTCCCCTTCGCAAACGGTCGATGTGATTGGCTTCTCTATTAAGCAGTGGACATCTTCTTCGATGGCTTTTTTAGCAATCTCAAGATGGTACTGCGTTGAAACACATACGCTAACGGCATCGACATGGTTCAATAGATCGTCCATCGTTTCACAGACGACGGCACCATAATCCTCCATCTTTTTCGCATTCTCTCTGTTGATGTCAAAGACATACACCTCTTCAACATCCTTGAGTTCCGAATAAACCCTGACATGGTTCCTGCCCATACTTCCCGTTCCGATAACGCCTATTTTCATTATATTCACGTCCTGCTACTACTTTCAATACCGTTTATCGTATCGGCAATATATGCCAAGTCCTCTTCTTTCAATGCCGGATGGATCGGCAAACTCAGAATCCTGCCAGACAACTCTACAGCATTGGGGCATCGAACATCTTCATCCGTATAGCCCAATTCCTGATACAGCGGTTGTTTATGAATTGGCAGAGGATAGTGGATGGCAGATCCAATACCTTCTTTTGCCAGATACTCCATCAACTCATCCCTTGTCAATGGAAAATCGTCCTCAATCACAGCAGCATACTGATGATAAACATGTGTAACATTCTTCTTCGCATATGGCGTCTTAAGCCCTGATATCTTCAGGTGCCTGTTAAGATATGCTGCATTACGTATCCGTCTTTCATTGAGTTGGTCCAGTTTCTCCAACTGCACAACACCAATCGCAGCCTGTATATCTGTCATCCGGTAGTTATATCCAAGCATCGTGTGATAATACTTCTGGCTTTCGCCATGATTTCTCAGCAATCTGCACCTCGTTGACAATTCATCGCTGCTTGTTGCAATCAATCCGCCTTCTCCCGTGGTCATATTCTTTGTAGCGTAGAATGAGAAACAGCCCAGAGTCCCGAAGTTTCCGGTCTGCCTCCCTCCATATTCAGCACCGATCGATTGGGCACAATCTTCAATCAGATACAGGTTGTGGTCATCACAGATCTCCTGCAACTCCTTTACATCAAACGGCTGACCGAAGAGGTGTACTCCGATGATAGCCTTCGTTCTATCAGTTATTCGCGCCATAACGTCGTATGGATCGATATTAAAAGTCTTCATATCCACATCAGCGAAAACAGGCTTAGCACCCTGAAACAGGACAGCGTTTGCTGTAGATATAAAAGTGAATGACGGAACGATGACCTCGTCTCCATCTCTTATATCCAGTGACTTAAGCGCAATGTCCAGCGCGGTCGTACCATTGCTGACTGCTATCGCATCTTTTATCCCGATATACCCGGATAAAGCACCCTCAAATTCAGTAACAACCTTGCCCTGTGCAAGCATCCCTGACCTGAGAACTTCAGTAACTGCGGAAATCTCATCGTCGCCTATCATGGGTTTTGCGATCGAAATCATTTTTTACACCACTGCTTAATTTAGTAAATCATCAGGTATATGTTATAACGATACCCAAACTATTTAATTCATCTGTAGCAAACATGAAGCCCGAGGTGTATATTT
>CBDUQO010000177.1:0-4723 GCA_965369365.1 uncultured Methanosarcinales archaeon | reverse complement strand
GTATGAATTTATCTCGGCACTCTCGTGTCATTCGTGATCTCTACGCCTCCAATGCTCACAGGCACAATTCATCTTGCGAGATGCTTGTAACTCGAATTACCAGAGAGCCAAATTTTCAACCGGAGTGGGATCTATGATATAATGTTAAATTTAATAAAAACAGAGAAATTAATATATGGTAGAAGAGCGACCAGAGCACAGATGACGGCGCTCCAGCAGGGACCGCTCCATGATGCGCATGCGTGGGGCTGCTTGCCCGGTTCAGGACGGTGCGCCGGTGATTGAGGGCAACCGAACTCAAATCCACTTGAGTCGAGTTCCAGTTTATTTTTTAAGAAGAGTTAAATATTAGTCCACCATCACCAAGGACTATGAGTCTTGTAAGAGATGCGCAGAACGGAACAGTAACGGAAGAGATGAAGGTAGTCGCGCGGGTAGAGGGCGTTGACCCGGAATTCGTGCGGAGCGGAGTTGCAAGCGGAAGAATCGTCATCCCGGTAAGCCCGTATCGAGAGACCAGGGCGTGCGGCATCGGCAAAGGGATGCGCACCAAGGTGAACGCGTCGGTAGGCACGTCATCTGACATCGTGAATATTGATCTTGAGGTTGAGAAGGCGAAGGTGGCAGAGAAGGCGGGCGCAGACAGCCTGATGGAACTCTCAACAGGCGGCGATCTCGTCGAGGTCAGAAAACGGGTGATTGCGGCAACACCACTCTCTGTGGGGAGCGTTCCGCTGTATCAGGCGTTTATCGAGGCGATCGATAAGAACGGCGCAGTCGTGGACATGAACCCGGACGACCTGTTTCGGATAACCGCGGAGCAGGCAAAGCTCGGAACAAACTTTATGGCGATTCATACAGGGATCAACCTCCTGACAGTTGAGCGGCTAAAGAACCAGGGTAGATACGGTGGACTCTGCTCAAGAGGCGGCGCATTCATGACTGCGTGGATGCTGCACAATGAGAAGGAAAATCCCCTTTACAGCGAATTCGATTACCTTCTTGAGATCATGAACGAGCACGAGGTCACGCTCTCGATGGGAAACGGCATGAGAGCCGGCGCGGTTCACGATGCAACTGACCGGGCAGGGATCCAGGAACTGATCATGCATGCGGAACTGGGCGACAGGGCGCATGATGCGGGCGTCCAGGTGATCATTGAGGGTCCGGGTCATGTCCCGATAAACGAGATCGATACGAACGTAACCCTGATGAAGAGCCTGACAGGCGAAAAGCCGTTCTACATGTTAGGACCGCTCGTTACAGATATTGCGCCCGGCTACGACCACATTGTAACCGCAATCGGGGGCGCAATCTCAAGTTCCTGCGGAGCTGACTTCCTCTGCTATGTGACGCCCGCGGAGCACCTGGCACTCCCTAACGTTGAGGATGTCTATGAAGGCGTGATGGCTTCACGGATCGCTGCTCATGTCGGCGACATGATCAAGTATGGCGATCGTGCACGAGCGTGGGATCTTGATATGGCAAGAGCACGGCGCGATCTGGACTGGGGCAGGCAGTATGAGGTTGCAATCGATGAAGACCGTGCACGTGAGATCAGGAACAGCAGGCTTCCCGATGACACTGAGGCATGCACAATGTGCGGAGACTTCTGTGCGCTCAAGATCGTGAAGGAGAACTTCAACTTCGATCGGTGAGGCGAATCAGAAGGGTGAATCGGTGAAATTGGGGGTGGGGGTGGGTTGTGTGCGTGATAGGGTATGTTGGGTGTTGCTCGGTCCAATGTTTGATATCTGCCGGATATAACATTTGATCATTAACATTATTACATAATTCCAGAATAATATCTCCACCATGTGGCGATCAAACAGAGGTGCAAATCGCCAGTTCACGCATTTAATGGCTTTGTTTGTCTTACTAAGTGGTTGCACAATCCCAGGATTCATACATCAAGTGTCTTGCCGGTGTGCGCCCCCATACGGTCTCAATGCCATATTGTTATTCTGTTATAATACACCAGTATCTGGCAGCAATCCGACAGGTTTATATGCATAAGATTCCTTCTATACATATCAACCACTTTGCAGGGGGTTTCCTGTTCCCTGAAATATAACAACGGTATTACCATGCCCCTAACGACGATTGATCAATTGAACACAATTCTTACTGATGTCAGTTCCCGCGTCGAATGTATACGAGGAATTGTCATATCATCCGCAGACGGTCTTAAGATTGCTGACCGGTTTCGTGACCACTCTTATGATACACAGGTCGCACATGCGATCAACGCATCACTTGTGGGGCTGGCAAACAGATCGGTTCATAACCTTGGCTTACCTCTGTTTGATCATGCCACAATTCATACCGGCGAAGGTATTATTGTCGTGTTCAATCTGAATGGCGCTTCGCTGCTGGCACTGCTTGATCATGATGCCAACATTGGGCTGGTGACGATCGAACTGCAACATGTTGCCGAACAGGTCAAAAAGGTTATGAGGTTATAGGATGATATCAAATAGCATGAAATGGAATGATACCGTCAACATCCCAATCTATCCGAGGGCTGATGATCTGGTGTTGCTGATGAATTCGCTCGTTGATGTGATTGGTAAGGGGAGCGAGGGGATACTTTACAATTTTGGCAAACAGCTTGCGGAAAAATATTACAGTCGGATGAACATACCGGAGGGTCTTGACCAGGACGCCATCTTCAAGAATATTCTAAGCAGCATGATGTTTTCTGACTGGTTCACAAAGATGGAGATTGCGAGAGATAATGGATTTGTGGTGACGCTGCGCGCAGTCTTCGAACTAAATGCCGACGAGGATAACTGCAACTTCATTCGCGGCTTTCTTGCGGGTTTATCTTCAAGTATATACCACACAACATATCTTTGCAAGGAAAAACGTAATCCTGAAGAGATATGCGTATTCACACTGATTGAACGGTAACCTTTTTATGGTTGCGACCAGAGATGCGGTGAGTGATGTCACATGAGACGAAAAAGAAATTCTGACGATGCACCTATCGATTTCGATATTTTTGATGAGATGATCGAAGATTTGATCGAACAGCTCGGAGATGTCGACAGTATCGCCCCGGGAATGTATGGGTTTTCCATAACAAAGCGTCCGGGGGAGGCGCCCGAGGTTCTTGAGTTTGGGTGTTGTCCTGTGGCAGCAGATGCGCAAGAGTATCCGGGGCGAAAACCACTGCTCGAGGTCTTTGAGACTGATGATTGCGTGCATGTGGTTGCAGAACTGGCTGATGTCGAAAAGGAAGATATATCCCTCGATGCGACCGAGAGCACACTCACAATACGGGTGCAAATCGAAGACCAAAAATACAAAGAGACGGTAGAACTTCCGGCGAGAGTTGACCCGGCAAGCGCTACCGCAAATTGCCGCAACGGCATTCTTGAAGTCACCCTCACGCGAGTAGGGGAGTTACAGACCCCAATAAAAATAACATGACTGATGGTGGGGGGGTTTGCGGCGATGTCTGCGTGCTTGTGCCAACGCTCAACGAGGCAGAGACGATCTTTAACCTCGTGAAAAAATTTGTGTCGGCAGGTTACCGGGTGCTGGTAATCGATGGGCACAGCACTGATGATACCCGTAAGCTTGCCGCAAGCGCTGGTGCCGAGGTGATCGTCCAGACCGGAAAAGGTAAGGGGCAGGCAGTCCAGCAGGCGTTTGCCACGATCAATGACCCATATCTGGTGATGATCGATGGCGATGGTACATACCTGCCAGGTGAGATCAATGTGGTGCTTGAACCTGTGCTTGCCGGGCAGGCAGATCACGTCATCGGAGATCGACTCGCTAATTTCTCGCCAGGCGCATTCACAAAACTCAATTTAATTGGGAATAAGATTATTAACCTGATGTTCAGGTTTACGTATGGCAGGTCACTAAAAGACATCCTGTCAGGATACCGTGCTTTTAATAAGAATGCGTATAAATGGATCGAACTTGATGCCACCGGTTTTGAGGTCGAGACCGAGATCACAGTCGAGTGCGTCAAGAAAGATTTAAGAATCGTGGAGGTTCCGATCACATACCTGCCAAGACAAAAAGGTGCTGCGACGAAGCTAAACCCGGTCATGGACGGGGCAAGGATTGGGATGACCCTATTCAAGCTTGCAAAGCTGTATAATCCAATGATCTACTTCGGGATGCTCGGGATGCTGTCCATGGTCTCAGGCATCGGAGTTGGCATCTACGTGGTGAACGAGTGGTTCCACAACATTACACATGTCCCGCTCACGATTCTGGCAACGCTGCTCGTCATCGCCGGACTCCAGTTGTTCATCTTTGGTTCGATCGCAAACATGATCGTTGCGCTGCATTACAAGACCGTGCGGGAGATCCGGCGCAACATTATGGAGCATCAGTAGCGCCCCACCAACCCACCTCAGGGCTTGCCAGAAAATAACCTGTTAAAACTATGGCGTCATTTTGAGGTTGGATTTTATGAGTTCAAATCGGTGCTTATGAATGAGTATATCACGAAATAACCATTTATTCACCCTTATGGGCTCCACTCTGTCTGTTATATTGTAGTGTAACGTTACCGGCATCTGGTGTGGGATTCAGTTCTGAGGTGGTGGATAGCCTTTCCTCAAGGCTCGGATTTTCACCAGCTGGTGAGTATGAATTTATCTCGGCACTCTCGTGGTTTTTTCGCCTCGGCTAAACACATACGACTGGTGCACTTGAAAGCGATCCCCCACCTGAAATTCGGGAGAAACTGTTGCAT
>CBDUQO010000176.1:0-4735 GCA_965369365.1 uncultured Methanosarcinales archaeon | reverse complement strand
AGATGATTGACCGCTACATCATCGGGCTGTGGTTCAATATGAGGAAGTGGATGGTATAAATTCTTTTGCTTGGCAGCGGATAGCTACTCACTTACAAAGGATGCGGTGGACATGATAGACCTGGTAGACAGGGCGGCAGGGCTGCCAGATAATAATAATAAAAAGCCTTGGGGCGTCGCTCCTGCCAAAAACTTTAGTATAATCAAATCTATAGATTATATAGTGATGGTTTCCAATCATTCGGGTGTGGACACGGTTCAGAAGATAAACGATGTGCTGGCACAGATCGGAGATGATCTGCAGAGCAGGCATGTGGCATTCAGAGAAGAGCTGAAAAAAATAGCTCGTGGGGCTGATTCCGCGAAACTTACCATCTGGGTCGAAGAAGGTAACGGAAAAGTGGCAAAAGAGGTTATAACGCTTCCCCGCCAAATTTTCGAGCCGGGCACAAAACGGTACATTATGTTGGTTGAGTATGTGGCAGTCTGCCTGAATATCAGGGGCGAGATTCTTGGAATGCGGCGGATAGGGATAGAGACCGGTACCGGAGTTGATCAGGATCGGTTTTTTGCGGACGTGAAGACGTACTTTGAGAGGGAATTTTTTATCACACTTATTGATGCGAACTTTGGCAAACCGATCGAATGGCAGAAAGGAGCGCTCGAGCAGGGCAAGACCCGGGTCGGGCAGGTCAGATCAGGGCGGTACGAGCAGGGTAAGTCGATAGGGTTGGTAGTCACCGGGACTGACATCAAAACAGTCGCCCTTGAGAGTGGCGACATCATATACCGCGAGCAGATCACCATCCGTCCGGAAAACCCACTGGGCGATGTGATTGAGGAATGTATCATCAAGGCAGCCAGCAAAATCGAGATCAGCCACATCGAGGATGAGAACATCTACATTGGAGTTCCCGGACCTGTTGATCCATGGGGAAACATCGTACGACTATCAAAATCAGCCGGAGTGACCAAAGAAGAGCTGGAATTACTGCAAAAGAAGTATCCGAAGATTTGTTTCATCAACGACGCCAATGTGGAGGCAGCCTATCATAGAATCGTCTGGGCTGGAGATATCACTACTAATCAGCCAACAGTCAGTCTTGTTTTGCGGAAAGGTATCGGATTTGCCATTCTTGTAGATGGACAGTCGTTGTCCTGGGTCGGTGCCCCGATGGAGACGCATTTCAGGGCAAACTTCGCAGATGATGCACCGACCTGCAACTGCGGCATGAAAGGCTGTCTCGAACTCTCCTCCGGGTGGTTGGTTAGCCGGTTTCGGTATCTAATGTCAAAGAGCAGCATCGAACTTCCGTCTGGTTTTGTAGGGGGGCAAGGATTGTTGAACAGCGGCGGAGAAGGAGAAATATGTCTACTGGCAAGGGATGTTGCAGACCTACTGAAATATAGTAATGGTGGGGCAGCATCAACGATCGCTGCAAAGGTGTTTAGAGAGTATGGATCAAATCTTTCTATTCTATTTGGGGAACTTGCCCGGCTGATGGGTGTTTCTGGATTCTGGGTGGTGTTTAGTGGTGGTATGGCTTACCAATGTAGTCAACGGGAGGAAATTATTAAGGGGTTCGCAGATGGGATTGATAGCAAATTCCCGGGGCTCAGGATAGAGATACTTCGCAGGACAGAGGAGACTAAAACAGAAGATGATATAATCCGGTATGAGCGAACGCCTGAAAACTGGCAGGGTGCTGTCGGTGCGGCTCTCTGCGCGCTACAGGACAAGCAGATGAAGATGGAGATGGAACCGGATGTAAAAATGATGATAGACGAAGCAGAGGAAGCTGTTCCATCTAAAATAGCCGAAATATTCCACACAGAAAGAAAACTGTCTGTCCAGACCATCGTTGGTGCAGCTGGCGCGTCAGGTGGTGGCAAATCGTATTTTATCAAGACGGTGCAGAACCGGCTGGATGAACTCAGTAAAAGCGATGAACAGCTCCAGGGGATGAAAGCTGAGGTAATAATGATGGACGATTACCTGATACAAAAAGAGGATCGGGAGCGAGGTGGAATCCGGGCGAAATACTCCCTCCAACGGTTATGGGCTGATCTGCTGACCTTGAACGCCGGGCATATAATCCACCACCCCATATTTGATCAGGTCTCTCGTGTGAGATATACAAAGTTCGGACGATTCCTGAATGAAAAAACCGGCAAATTTGGTTACCTGCTATCCGAAAACAATACAGGGTTGTTTCGCTGGATTAATCAGCTAACTATATGGTCCGGAGAGGCAGTAGTGAAATTGAAGCCAGGTAAGAACACAATCGTCATCGTTGACGGCATTCTGTCGCTGGACAATCCTGTAATCAATAAATTGTACTACGATTACCGTATTTTTGTACATGCGCCATGGATATGGCGACTATGCGCTGCAATTTCCCGAGCACAGCAGGAAAAGTGGTATGAAGGTGCAAATACCGCAGATATCATCGAAAAATTCGTGTTTAAACGACCTGAAGAGGAAGCCATCATAAACGTCACATATCTGGACGCAGATATAATGGTAGAGAACGATTTTTATGAGAAAAGTGTAAATTCCACCATGGAAAAACTTTTGGGAGATGTATATGCGAGTCTTGACAAAACCCTACACGCCCAGTACTATATTGTTTATGCACTCATGGAAGATCACGGCTATTGTGCAAAAGCGATCTTTGAAGAGAAACTCGAACGTATAAACGAGTTGATTATAGAAAGCCGGATAGAGGACATGTATGAAGAAGATGCCGGGATAAAACTCATGGAAAAAATCAGTACAATGGTAGAATCGTGTGGTTACTATCGTGATTGCTGATCTACGCCCTCATAACTGCGCATGGCGCGACATGCCCCACAGACATACCGCACCTGATCGCTTCGCGCAGCTCCATTAAGTAATCATCCATCTGCGATAGTCTGATACACATCTGCCGTTCATCCTCGGTAGTCTCGATGATTTCGGCGATTCCACCATTCTTTGTGACGATACGCCGTTGTGTCGTCAATGCAAGTACCGGATCATGTGTTACAACCAGGACGATTTTTCCTTTTCCAGACAGGAGCTCTAAAGCCGCTTTTTTCTTGATTCCCGCATTTTCGATCTCGTCGATCAGCACCACGGGCGAATCACTGATAATTGCGATGTCTGCAACCATCAACGCCCTCGACTGCCCGCCGCTCAGGATGGTTAGTTGGCTATCTGCGGAAATGGGCTCGCCGGTCAGGAGATTTGCAGTTTCAATCGTCCGTTCAGGCGTATCCGAGTTTTTACCCCGGCTCTTCGCATGCATCCTCAGGAAATCAATAACCGTCATATCGGCAAGAAAACGCATATTCTGTGATAACTGGGCGATTCCCTTCTTTTTCGTATCCATCCTCAGCCCATGATCAGGTTCTTCCCCATTGATCAGTATTTTTCGCTTTGAAGGTGTATCGCCCCTTGCAAGCTGTTCGATGTCTGAGATGAGCGTACTTTTACCAGAACCTGTCGGACCCACGATGCCAACGATCTCCCCGGACCGTATATGTATCTCATCAATGGATTCCGGGTTGCAATCCTTATCAATCCCGCCTAAAATCGTGATATCTGAAATATCGGTCATAGTATCTCCATAATCTCATTTAAAATTCCATTTGTCGAACCATTTGAACCATTTGAATCATTCGGACGGTTCAGATCATTCAGATCATTTGCATTTACCACCAGATCAGCGCCCAGATGGTTTGGTGAATAGTCCTCTTTTAACCGGGCTAATCCGCCTCCCGTGATATTTAGCAGAATCGCATCATTCGGATCGATGCAGCCTGCATCAACTGCCCGGCACAGCGCTGCAACCGCAATTGCAGCCGGACGCAGGATGTCCACACCCTCAGTAGACTCGAACCGCTGTTTTGCATCGCGCGCTTCATCATTCCCGATCGCATAGACCTGCCCATCGGTTTTCAAGAGCGCGTCCGCGACCCCGCCTTTGATACCATACGGCGGGTTTCTGTTGGACAATATGTCAGTATACGTCTCTTTGATCCTGGATTTGTCCGGAACGTCCTCCGGCGCGATTACGTTCCTGTTGCCCGACCATGCGTTGAAGATCGGTGCAAACGGGGAACTCTGGGCTAAATGGAGGTGTGGCATCCGATCCCCGAACCGCCCATCTCGTATCAGCCGGATGGAAGCCTCCCACGCGGCAATGCCGCCGGTTCCAGAGCCAATCGCCTGGAAATAATGTCTCGGGAGCGTTTTCATCCGCATCACCGCATCGAGCATCACGATCCCCATGCCATCCCGCCGGGCGACATTCTTTGCACCGCCCTCATTTCTGAACCTGTCGATGGCTCCGATACGGTTGCCGAGCAGGATTGCATCATAGTAATCGCCATCGACAGCGATCACCTGGATATTGTCAGGAACCTCGTTTGTGATCCAGAGGCGGTTCATGCATGGTACCGGTATCACGATAACCAGCGGAAGCCCGACTTCTGATGCAGTCTGGGCAAATGCCCGTGCGGTATTGCCTGCGGAAGAGACCACAACTGTCTTATTGCCATGTTCAATCGATCGCTGGAGCGTTGCGGGTGATTCAAGCTCTTTAAAGCTGCATGTTTTGATAAAAGCTCCGCGCTCTGGTAGATATCCGTTGAAACTGATGTAGAGATTGTGCAGTCCAAGTTCCTTCGCAAAACCATCGCTCCGGTACGTGACAGGCGCATCTCCTGAACCCATGCTGCCAGAAACCGGA
>CBDUQO010000175.1:0-4752 GCA_965369365.1 uncultured Methanosarcinales archaeon | reverse complement strand
GAAGTACGACCTGCCCGCGGCGATTGCAGGCGAGGAGAGCGGCGGTTTCACGATCAAGCGGTTCCCTGACAAGGACGGAATCATCGGGATCTGCATAATCGCATCCATGATTGCATGGCACGGTAAGCCACCGGGTAAGATATGGAAGGAGCACACAGAGAGGTACGGCGAAAAACACGATGTACGACTCGATATCTGGGCACCTAATACTCCAAAGGAAAAGATAATTAATTCATGGCTTGACAACCCACCTGAGTCCATCGCAGGACAGAAGGTACTCTGGGCTGGCGGCACGTACCATGACAAGGTCGAATTCGTGCTACAGAGTCCGGGAGGGGGGGCTAATACCGGCGCCGCCATCATCTCGCGTCTGCTTGTGCGGGCGTCAGGGACCGAGGAGATCAACAGGATATACATCGAAAGCAGCGACAAAGCGATATTAGACGCACTCAGGCATGCGTCGCTTGACCGGCTGAACGACTTGATCGTCGAGGATGTCGGCAGCGCTGCGAGCCATTTTGATCTCGCAGACAGGGTTGCGTCCACTGGCATGACATTTATGACCGAACCGGACAGAGAACGGTACTTTGACGCCGTGAAACGACAGATGGATGTCATTGCAGTAGAGGCAGGCGAAGAACCGGTAGAGATCTACCGCAAGGTGCTTCATCTGCTGACGCTTGGCATGGATCGAGATGTTAACGTGCGCCACGTCGCATGGGGCGTTGATATTGGGGCAGAGTACTATCGCAGGATTTTCCGGTGACCTGAGTGTGGGATTGGTTGTGGATGCTTAGATCATTGCAATGTTTTTAAATATGTCCGATTTACAAATATTTATGATGCATCTGCCCAATTCGAGGACGTGCATAACATGATCAAAAAGATTCTGTTGCTGGCAATCATACTCACCGGGCTGGTACTATCCGGTTGCATCGAGGATGATGTGTCGATGGCTGCTGGCGACAATACCACAGACGCGCCCGCGAACGTGACCGATAATGTTACCGCGAATGAGTCAGAGCCTGTTGGGAGCCGGAGTGTTTCGATACCGCTCGAGAGACCGCCGTTTATCAAGGATAAGTAACACTTAAATAGAATTGAGTCATCGTCATCAGAGGTGATATCTTATGACAAATAGATACGTTTCGATGATATTTGTTGCGCTTTTTGGCATTGCTTTTTTATTTGCCGGGAGCGCATGCGCCGCAGTGGACTTTCCTGCGGATGAGGCTGGGATAAGTGCTTATGTGCAAGCAAAAACGAGCGTTGATCTGAATGATGCAAAAGGCGCTTTTGCGACGATTGAACGCGAGACTGATGACTACATAATAGGCACGGTTGCCATGAGTGGGCATTCGGAAGAGCAGTGTCCGCATGTTTATGTAAGTGCTGATGGCTGGGTGGTTGCGTATTACCCCGACGATAGGTCTTCCGGGTGGTTATTGCCATGGCACTACTACAGTGGAGGAGCTATCTCAACCACCACGCTGAACGAAACTATAGTAAAGGTTTGTGACCAGATTAACGGGACTGCAACAGGTCTGAAATATTATGATTTTAGACACCCGAATGCTACGAAGATGATGATCATCGTGGAATCAACAACTGGAAGTAACTGGTTCAACGTGACCATACCGGCGAGTTTTGCGACATATGCAGCAGACTGGTCGCATTATGCATCCACTCGTTATAGTGGTAGCGGGTATGGGTGGAGTAAAACCTATATAGATGGAAACTGTTTTAGCAGCTTTGATGTAGGTCATAAATGGGCATACGGTTCTTTATTAGGACAGTTCGATAACGGAGTAGAACACAAAATACAGATAGTAACAGATAGAGGCACAGGTCATGTTGGTCTGGTGTTAGAATATGCAGAATAAACTCCTGTTGATGTCTGTCATCGTTCTGGCGCTGACATGCTCACCCACAGCACTTGCTGATACGATTATGGTCAAGTATGCGGATACTGTTTGGAATCTCGCACTGGATGATGCCGCCGATGTGAATCGTCTTGTCGGCGAGCCGGATATGATGGTGATTAAGTATGCGGATACGTTTTCGTATACATCGCTGGATGATGCTATAGAGGTCGAAAGACTGGTCGACGATCCCGGAGTTATAGTGGTGAAGTATGCCGATACTGTCACGTCGTCATTCTCGCCACTGATGCATCCGTGGAATCTGCCGCCGAAAGGCGACCTCAACGGCGACGACCAGATCACCCCCGCAGACGCCGCGATCGCGCTTCAACTCGCAGCAAGCGGCGGATGGAATCTCGCGGCAGACGTAAACAGTGACGCCTGCATAACATCCCTCGACGCGCTCATGATCATGCAGGCTGCAGCTGGCGCGATAGAATTATGACCGAGCGAACGCGAAGATACGAGCATGAAAAGAATCGAATTCCACGACAGGGAATCGGAGACAAAAGAGATCAGGAATATTCTGGACGCAGAACCATCCCTGATCACTTTCATCTACGGACCGATAAACTCCGGGAAAACTGCGCTCGTTACACACCTGATCGAAGAATTATCAGATGATTATGTCGTCTTCTACATAAATCTCAGAACTAAATTTTTAGCGAGTTACGACGATTTTATCGAATCGTTGTTTGAGATGGAGATGGAGACCGATAAGACTGTGAAGAAGGGGAAAGAGACGCTTGCAGAGCTAATTTCATCTGCGACTAATATTACCGGCATACCGATAACAAAGGAGTTTATAAATTACGTTTTCAAGGACAATAAGCCGAAGAACGCATTCTCATATATGCTAAAACTTTTTGAAGAGGTGAAAAAGTCAGATAAGCAGCCGGTACTGATTTTAGATGAACTGCAAAAGATCGGGGATGCAAAGGTGAACGGATCCTTAATCTATGAACTCTTCAACTTTTTCATAGACCTGACAAAAGAGCTGCATCTGTGTCATGTCTTTGCGGCAACATCTGATTCGATCTTCCTGGAGCGCGTTTACTCTGAAGCGATGCTCAAAGGGCGGTGCAGGTATCTACTGGTGGATGATTTTGATTACGAGGCTACAGCCGCGTTTTTGAAAGGTTATGGCTTTACTGACGAGGATACAAGGGTGGCGTGGGAATACTGCGGTGGAAAGCCAGTCTGTCTGGTTGAACTCATAAACTGCGAAAACAGAGAAGAAAAAGCTAAAGAGATGTTCACATTTAGAATCGGTGAACTGGAAACCCGATTGAAGCTCGTTAAGGAATTGGGAGATGAGATAATGATAGGCAGCAAGCGTTGTGATGTGCACTACGAGAAATTGGTATCCGCCTTGAAGATGTTCGTAAAAAGAGAGAAGATTGGCATGAACGAGGTGGATGAGGTCTCAAAGAGGTATCTGGTCAAAGAGAACATTCTCTTCGTGGATCCGCTCACGACGATGATTGCGCCGCAGTCGAGGCTGGATCTGCTTGCGATAAGAGAGGTGGTGGGGAATGCGTAGAATTTGGACGGTTCTCGGGATGTACTCGGGAATCGCATCTGCGGGCGAGGAGGTGGCGGCATGACCCGACTGCTGATGGTGATTGCGGCACTCGTGGCGATGCTTGCGGCAGGCGTGGTGTCGGGCGCTGGTGCTGAGTGGGATGTGTACCCGGGCGCGGGCACGCCGATTCAGAATGCGATCGATGGCGCAGGAGATGGGGATACGATCTATGTGCATGCGGGGGAGTATGTCGAGAATTTGATCGTGCGCAAATCTTTGACACTGGTTGGAGAAAATAGGAGTACCACAGTCATCAATGGCGACGGTAGTGCGGACATTATCAGGGTATGTGCAGATGGGTGCACAATCAGCGGGTTTACGATTGTGGGGGCTGATGATTGGGAGTGGGCGGAGAAGACGCTGGCAACCGGCGATGTCTGGGATATTGGCGGTGGATTTGCGCTCACGCCCGCGCAAATCGATGTCGATGGTGAAAAGGTATGGCTCACGCTCACCAAAGATGGCGAGGAATACGATAGCGAAGTCATGTCGGTTGGTGATGCATACACATTCACCGACTACAAAAATGAAGACGTTCCGGTGATACTGTGCTACGTTGTTTGCGTGTTCAGAGGGGCAGAGTCAAATCTTGTGCAGATCAAGTACGTCCTTTTCGGCGATCGTGTGTCTGGGGTGGATACTGGTGTTTTTGTGGAAGAAACGACAGAGTTATGGCCAATAGCAGGAATTATACTGGATTATCATGATAACAACATCGTGACCGATAACGAGATAAGCTTGTGTAACTGCGGCATCCGTCTTCAGAGTTCAAATAATAATATACTCACAGCCAACACGGCATCAGATAACAACTACGGCATCAGCCTACGGGGGTCGAGCAACAACAACATCTACCACAACAACCTCATCAACAACACAAACTACAATGCCCACGGCAAGCACGCCAACCAGTGGGACTCCGGCTCCGCTGGCAACTACTACTCCGACTACAACGGCATCGGCGACAACACAGACGGCATCGGCGACACCCCACACCCAATCCCCGGTGGTGGTGGAAGCATCGACTGCTTCCCACTCATGCAGCCGTGGACTGGCGGCACGTCGCAGAAAGGCGACCTGAACGGCGACGACCAGATCACGCCCGCCGACGCCGCAATTGCGCTCCAGCTCGCAGCCGGCGGTTCCGCATCGTGCGACCCCGCAACACTCGCCGCCGCTGACGTGCGCGGCGACGGCAGGGTCACATCGCTCGACGCTCTCATGATACTGCAAGTCGCCGCAAGC
>CBDUQO010000174.1:0-4811 GCA_965369365.1 uncultured Methanosarcinales archaeon | reverse complement strand
TACTCCGCGACCACTTCGCCCACAATCTCCGCATCCCTGCCGTATCCGCTTGCCCGTACAGCGTCCAGGACCTCGTCCGCATGATCCGGTGTAACCCCGATAATCGCTTTTCCCTCGTTTGCAACCTCGAGGGGATCGATCCCGAGCATTCCTGATACTGTGCGCACCGCCTCCTTCACAGGTGTCAGCTCCTCGGATATCACGATTCCAGTGTTGCTCTTTGATGCCATCTCGTTTAACGCGCCTGCAACCCCTCCTCGTGTCGGGTCTTTCATCGCAGAGATTCCGCCGATTGCAAGCGCTGGCTCGATCATTTTCCAGAGCGGCGCAACGTCTGAGATGAGTTCGGTTGTGAAACTGAATCCCTCCCGAAATGCGAGCAGCGCTGTACCATGATCGCCGATCGTCCCTGTGATAATAATCTTATCGCCGATCTTAAGCCCCCGGTCTGTTATCGCGCCGCCTGCAGCAACCCCGATCCCTGTTGTGTTGACCACGAGTTTGTCAATAGCGCCCTGTTCCATCACTTTGGTGTCGCCTGTGACGATCGGAACGCCAGTCTCGGTGGCAGCGGCATCGATCGATCGCATGATTCGCTTGAGATCGACTATGGGAAACCCTTCTTCGATTATCATGGCGTTGGTGAGTGCGATCGGACGGGCGCCCATCATGGCAAGATCATTGACCGTTCCGGCTACGGCGAGCCTTCCGATATCGCTTTTTGGGAAGAAGAGTGGTTTTATCGCATGTGAATCGGTTGTTATCACAAGTTCTCCGCCATCAAGCTCGTTTCCGAGTGCGATCGTTGCGCCGTCATCCATCTGGTCCAGCCCTATGCTGCCTGCAGAACGGTTCGTGATGCTCTCGATGATCACTGAGCCGAGAAGGTCCTGCATCACCGCGCCACCTGCGCCGTGTGCAAGCATGATCTTTGTTGGAGTCGTATCATCTGCGCTCATGATTTCACTGTTTTATCCTGCATACCAGTCGTGATCCAGTCGATCCATGCGTTAGTCCCATCCCCGGTCTTTGCGCTTGTCTTAAGCGCAGTGATCCCGGGTTTGATCGTTCTTGCGTCATCCACCATCTTGTCAGGGTCTGCGTCCACGAACTCTGCGATATCAACCTTGTTCACGATCACAATGTCACTTGAGAGAAATATCATCGGGTGCTTGCTCACAATATCATCTCCCTCGCTCACACTCACGATAACGGCTCGCTTATGCTCTCCAAGTTCAAAATCTGTGGGGCAAATCAAGTTGCCGACATTCTCAATGAACACGAGGTCGAGATCTGCGAGCGGAAGCCCGGATATTGCGTGATCCACGAGATGCGCATCAAGATGACATTCCTTTCCGGTGTTCAGGGCAATGGTCGGGACGCCGTACTTCTTGAAGCGTGACGCATCGATATCTGCCACGACGTCGCCTGCGATGACGCCGATCCGGCACTGTTCTCCAAGGCGTTTGATTGCAAGCTCGATCAGTGTTGTCTTACCTGAGCCGATCGCGCCCATGATGTTAATCGCGGTGATCCCGTGGCTCTCAAAGAGCTTCCGGTTCTTGTTCGCATGTCGCCTGTTCGCATCAAAAATGTCGCTTCCTATAGGTATGTTCAGGTGCATATTGTTATCTCCCTGATTATGATCTCACGACCCCGGATAAGCTCGGCAGGCGCATTGCACTGCGGGCAGATGAGATATGAGAGCATCGAGTTGTCTGATGCCTTGCCAGTGTATCCGCACCCGCATCTGATCTCTGCTTTGATCTCGGCGATCTTCAATTCAGCGCCCTCAAAGAGCGTTCCTTTGACTATGGATTCCATGCAGAAGGTCAACTGGTCACAATTGATCATTGCAAGCTCCCCGATCTCAAGTTCGATTGCTGAAACCGAGGTGGCATGGTTTTCCTCTGCAACCCTGATCGCCGAGTCATATATCTCTATTGCTATGCTGTATTCATGCATTGCATCCCCTCCTGATCTCCCTAATCGCCATAACTTTCATAATGCCCATAATTTTCATAATCTCCAGGATCGGGTCCATGCAATCAACTATAGCCCAGTACCTCACCGCCCATTACCCCATTGCACCTCACAGCCTATCCCTGCCCCCGTATCGCCACCAGTTGTGGCATGTCCCCTCCGCACTGACCATGCAGGGTCCATACGGGGTTTGCGGCGTGCAGATTCCTCCAAAGAGTTTGCATTCATCAGGCGTCTTCAACGCTCTTAGAACCTGACTGCAACTGCACCCCGGATGCAGGTCCCGGGGCGGATCGATTTTGATATCATACTTCATCCGCGCATCATAATCGCCGAACCGGGATCTGATCGCAAGCCCCGAGTCCTCGATGCGCCCGATGCCGCGCCACTTAGCATCCACCACCTCAAATACCCGGTCAACCAGCTCCCGCGCCTTCCTATTGCCCGAATCGTTCACCGCACGGGTGTATGCGTTCTCAACCACCGCTTCACCGCCGCGGACCTGTCTTAGAATCATGATGATCGCAAAAAGGATGTCGATAGGCTCAAAACCCGCAACAACGATCGGATAACCCCTCTTTGCAAATCGTTCGTAGGGGTGTGTCCCGATGATCGTTGCGACATGCCCCGGCGCGATAAAACCATCTATATTCAGATCCGAACCGTCATCGATCAGCGCATCCATGGCTGGCGGGATCAAGCGGTGGGATGCAAAGATGCTGAAGTTTGGCGGTGGCTGGTTCACGAGAACGGCTGCATTTGATGGGGCGGTCGTCTCAAACCCGATTCCGAAAAAGACGATGTCGCCTGCGCTTTGCTCTGCCATGCGCACCGCATCGTTCGCGCTGTACACGATCCGGACGTCAGCACCCTCTGCCCGTGCGTCTGCAAGACTCATCTTTGAGCCAGGAACACGGAGCATGTCTCCATACGTGAGGACGGTGACACCGCTCTTAGCAATCGCAATCACGCAATCAATGTCCTCCGCCGGTGTGACGCAGACCGGACACCCGGGACCGCTTAAGACCTCCAGATCCTCCGGGAGCAGCGAACGGATCCCGTGTTTTGTGATAGCCTGCTCATGCGTGCCGCAGACATGGATGAGCCTGACCGGTCGATCAGGCATCAGCGAACGGATCAGTCGGGCTGCACGCCCTTCCGGAGTTGGGTCTTCGTCTTCAGCCATCTTCAAGTTCCTGTTCCAGCGCGGCTGCATATTCGCTGAAGAGCGCAAACGTCTCCTTTGCCTCGGCAGGCGTCATAAGCTGGATTGCGTAGCCCACATGAACCAGCACATAGTGCCCGACCGTGGCGCCGTCCACCAGATCCAGCCGCACGTCCTGCCTGATGCCCCCGAGATCAACGGTTGCTGTGCTGTTTGTTATTGACAGAATCTCCCCTGGTACTGCAAGACACATTGTGTGTAACGTTGGGCTTGTGAGATGATAAAAGTTTGGAGGATCCCTTGCGATCAATGGGTGATTCAAAACCCTCCGTGCATCCTGTCAAGTGCGCGTACGATCTCTGCCTCGCTCGTGGCATACGACATGCGGACATGCTCAGTACCATATATGCCAAATGCCGACCCTGGCACCGTGATCACGCCGCGCTCAGCCATATCCGCTGCGATGCGGTCGCCATCCCCGACCCGCGGAAAGACGTAGAATGCGCCCGCAGGTGTCATGCACTCAACACCCATCTCCCGAAGCCCGCTAAGCAGGATGTCCCGCCTCTTTTTGAACATGTCCCGCATCTCTGCCACGCGTTCCTGCGGACCAGTGATTGCCGCAAGCGCCGCCATCTGCGCAACCGAGTTTGCGCACGCCTGCACATACTGATGCACCTTGTGAAACTGCTCGATGTACTCCGGTCTTGCTGCAAGGTACCCAAGGCGCCAGCCGGTCATCGCATAAGTCTTGGATGCTGCATTCACTGTGACTACGTTGTCTGTGAACTCAGCGGGGCTGACATGCTCGCCTTTGTAGATGAAAAACTCATAAACCTCGTCAGAAACGATCGTAAAGTCGTGATCCTCGGCAAGTTCTGCGAACGCTTGTATTTCCTTTCTTGATTGGACAGTTCCACATGGATTTGACGGTGAATTTACTATCAAGACTTTTGTATTGCGCGTGATCTGCTCAGCCACCACGTCCGGATCGAGACGAAGATCCACGAGCGGAACGCTGACCGCTCGCCCGCCCGCGATGCGTGATAGCGCCGTGTACGAGACAAAACCAGGATCCGGGACCAACACATCATCGCCCGGCTCAACCAGTGCCTGCAAGCTTATGTGCAGCGCCTCGCTTGCACCGGACGTCACCATAATTTCATCAGGGCTCACAGAGATGTTGTTGTCACGCAGGAACTTCTCTGAAAGCGCAGCCCGAAGTTCTATCGTGCCTGCACCCGGCGTGTACCTGGTGTGCCCTTCCCTGATCGCATCTATCGCAGCATCACAGACATGCGCCGGCGTCGGGACGTCGGGTTCGCCAAGCCCGAGATTGATACTGTCAGTGCCTGCTGCCTCAAACATCTTGCGGATGCCGGAAATGTCGATCTCCGACACCCTATCAGTGAACGATCTCATCGTTTACTCAATTCAAGTGTTGCGGCATAAATAATCATCGCGGTCATCGGAAACTCGCATCAGATATTCCCGGTTCGGGGGGCGTCGCGATTATGGTGGTGCAGGCGATCGATTTTTTGGCTCTCTGGTATCGTGAGTTGCAGTGACCAATGCTTATAAAGAGGTTGCCCATTTTATCCGAATCTCCCCACTTTGATTTAGGAGATTTTCCGAGAATTTAGTTCATTTATAGGCAGTTTTT
>CBDUQO010000173.1:0-4840 GCA_965369365.1 uncultured Methanosarcinales archaeon | reverse complement strand
CCCCAATCACGCGACTATCCGATGTGGTGAAATATCTAAAAGGAACGAGCGGGTTATCCCTATTCCGGGTTTTCCCGAAACTACGCCAAAGATTCCGCAAAGGACGGATATGGTCACGGGGCTACTATGTTGGGACCGCGGGGGAAGTGAGCAGCGAAACGATTCAGAGGTACATCGAGCGAGTGGAACCTGACTAAACCCCACAAAAGAGCGGCGTTTATCCCCACTACAAGTAGCGGGGTCTTCTGCCGCGTACCTATAAAAGATGATGAATGCGATTGTATGCACAACAGAGAAGCGTGAATCACTATGGACACATACGAAAAGATAATTGGACTTGCAAAACGAAGAGGGTTTCTCTGGAACTCGTTTGAACTCTACGGCGGAACAGCAGGTTTTTACGATTACGGTCCTCTCGGCGCAACGATGAAGCGCAGAATCGAAAATGTCTGGCGGGACATCTATGTGATTGGCGAGGGTTTTTACGAGATCGAAACGCCAACCATCGGAATCGAGCCTGTTTTCGTTGCATCCGGACATGTTCATGGGTTTTCTGACCCAATGATCGTCTGCTCCGGGTGTGATTCCGCATTCCGCGCAGATCACCTGATAGAAGGGATCGTAGAGATACCGGACACGTTGTCCGCACCGGAGATCAAGCAATTGATCGACGAACACGACATCAAATGCCCGCAATGCGGCGAAATCGGAACATTTGGCGAGGTCTTCGATTTCAATCTGATGTTCAAGACCACAATCGGACCTGGCACGCAGCGAATGGGTTATCTCAGACCTGAGACCGCCCAGGGAATGTTCATCAACTTTGATCGGCTCTTCAGGTTCTACCGAGAAAAACTCCCGTTTGGAGTTACGCAAATCGGAAAAGTATATCGAAACGAGATTTCCCCGCGCCAGGGCGTAATCAGGCTCCGCGAATTCACACAGGCGGAGGCAGAGATTTTTATCAATCCGCGTGATAAAAGCCACCCCATGTTCTCCACAATCAAAAACACAGTCATCCGGTTCTACCCTGCCTCCCGCCAGCAGAACGAGAGCGACAGCGGGGGCGATGGTATCATCGAACTGACTGTGGGTGATGCTGTGGACCAGGGCATTGTCGCGCACGAGTTTCTTGCATACCACCTCGTGATGACGAACCTCTTTCTGACCCGGGCTGGCGTCGATCCGGCACGGCTTCGGTTCAGGCAGCACCAGCCCGACGAGATGGCGCACTATGCGGTCGATTGCTGGGACGCCGAGGTCCTGACCGATCGGTTTGGATGGGTGGAAATCGTTGGAATTGCGGATCGCGCCGATTACGACTTATCTTCACATGCAAATCATTCCCAGCACGATCTCTCTGCCGTTCTGGAGTACGACACACCAAAACAGGTAGAGCAAATCGTGGTAAAGCCGGATATGAGCCGGATCGGTCCTCTCTATAAGGGCAATGCTGGCAAGGTTCTTGCCGCACTCAAAAACCTGGAAGAAGATGACCTGACAGGAGATGAGATCAGCATTACGGTCGATGGCAAGGAGATCCTGATCCCTCATGATGTGGTTGAGTATGAGACTGTGATCAAAGAGGTTCGCGGCGAGAACGTGATTCCACACGTAATCGAGCCGTCGTTTGGCATCGATCGCATCATCTATGCGGTGCTCGAGCATTCGTTTGCAGAGGAGCTTGTGGACAAAGAAACCCGCAATGTGCTTCGTCTGCCGCCGGAGGTCGCGCCGGTGCAAGTTGCAGTGCTCCCGCTCCTCACGCGGGATGAATTGATCGATCCGGCGGTTGAGATCGTCCGGATGCTTCGCAGATGCGGAATTTTCGTGAGTTACGATGACGCCGGAACGATCGGGCGAAGATATCGTAGAAACGACGAGATCGGGACGCCTTTTTCGGTGACGATCGATTATGATACGCTGGACGACAATACAGTGACGATCCGCGACCGCGACAGCATGGCACAGGTTAGGGTGCAGATCGGAGAGCTTGCAGAGCGGATTAATACGATGATGCGGAGCGGATTTGATTCCCCTGAACCCCGGCTATAAACCAAAAACCTTGCCATGACCACGCCCCAGCCCCCCAAGTCCCCGCAGTCTCCTCAGCCCCCTCAGTTCCATCTTGTCTCTGACTTTGCGCCGAAAGGCTCACAGCCCAAAGCTATCGAGAGCCTTGTTTCGGGACTTGTTTGCGGCAACCGGTTCCAGACCCTCCTCGGCGTCACCGGATCCGGAAAGACATTCACGATCGCAAACGTAATCGACAGGATCCAAAAGCCAACGCTCGTGATCGCCCACAACAAGACACTGGCAGCTCAGCTCTACAACGAGTTTCGGGAGTTTTTTCCGGAAAATCGGGTTGAGTATTTCGTCTCTTACTACGATTATTACCAGCCTGAGTCATATCTCCCAAAGACCGACCAGTACATCGAGAAAGACGCCCAGATAAACCCGAAGATCGAACAGATGCGCCTGTCCACCACCGCATCCCTGATGTCGCGTCCCGACGTGATCGTTGTCGCGTCGGTCTCCTGCATATATGGTCTTGGCAATCCTGAGAACTTCCGGAACATGGGATTTGACCTGTGCGTACACGATCATGTCAGCAGAAACGAGATCCTCTTGCGTTTAATCGAGATCCAGTTCGAGCGAAACGATATCGAGCTGATGCACGGGCGTTTCCGGGTGAAAGGAGATACAATCGACATCATCCCTGGGTATTTCAACAATATCATCAGGATCGAGATGTTTGGTGACGAAATCGACCGGATCACGGAGATCGACCGGATCACGGGGAGGAAACTTGAAGAGATGGAATATTTCTATGTCTATCCGGCGCGGCATTTCGTGATCCGGGAAGATGCGAAGAAGTGTGCGATTACGTCCATTCAGGAAGAACTTGAGGCTGTGCTCCCATCCCTTGGAATGCTTGAATCCCACAGGATCAAACAGCGAACACTCTATGATATTGAGATGATTGAGGAGACTGGTACATGCAAGGGGATTGAGAACTATTCCCGCCACTTTGACCGGAGATCAGTTGGCGAAAAGCCGTACTGCCTGCTTGATTATTTTCCAGATGATTTCCTGATGGTGATCGACGAAAGCCACCAGATGATCCCGCAGATTCACGGGATGTACAAAGGTGACCGCTCACGGAAGAAAACACTTGTCGATTACGGGTTTCGGCTTCCGTCCGCGCTTGACAACCGCCCGCTCCGGTTTGAGGAGTTTGGAAATTATATGCAAAACGTCATCTTTGTCTCAGCAACACCAGGCGCTTACGAACTCGGGGAGTCAGGGCAGGTTGTGGAGCAGATCATCCGCCCGACCGGTCTTGTTGATCCGGTTGTCGAGGTGCGCCCGATCAACGGACAAATTGAGGATGTGCTCTCGGAGATCCAAAAGACGATCAAGAGAGGAGACCGGATCCTGATCACCACGCTCACGAAGCGACTCGCAGAGGAGTTGACCGAATATCTGGCAGGAAAGGGCGTCAGGACGCGGTACCTCCACTCGGACATCAAGACTATCGAGCGAACCGAGATCATCCGTCAACTCAGGCTCGGCAGATTTGATGTGCTGGTCGGCATCAATCTCCTGCGAGAAGGGCTTGACATTCCGGAAGTCGGGTTTATCGGCATCCTTGATGCTGACAAAGAAGGATTCTTAAGGGACACAAAAAGCCTCATCCAGACGATCGGAAGAGCGTCCAGGAACGCAAAAGCGATGGTCGTGCTCTATGCGGACAAGATGACCGATTCGATCAAGAAAGCCCTCTCTGAGACCGAGCGCAGGCGAAACCTCCAGATCGCACATAACAGAAAACACAATATCATCCCGCAAACGATTCGAAAACCGGTTCGGGAGAAGGAAGTTGACTTAACTGACACAAAACACCTGCCAAAGTCAGAGATCCCAAATCTCATCATCGAACTGGAGGCAGAGATGCAGGCAGCTGCTGATACACTGGACTTTGAGCGGGCGATCAAGTTGCGGGACGTGGTGAAGAAGTTGAGGGGGCAGGCGGCTGGGTGAGGGGGGATTATGGCGATTTACTATAGCGCACTTTGGGATTCAATAGCACCCGAGTAAGTTGGTGGCACCGTGTCGAGAGTTATGTTTGAGTATTGGCAGTTCCTGATCACATTGTATGGGACGATGTGATCCACGTGGCAGCAGGTATGCGGTATCGTTGTTGATTTGCCATGGTGAATATGCCGGAGTAGATGGTAAGATGAGTGGCAGGAAATCACAATGTACAGGCTCCGTACTTAAGTCCGGGGTTTAGTGACTTCGGGATGGTATCGTGAGGTACACCGAGGTCGGGTTGGATGATTTAATACAGGAGAAGAAAGAAGAGGAATTTATAATGATTGAAGTCGTCCAGAAGGATATATGTTGGACCAGGTTCGGACATATAACACTAACTATGGGGTATACGAAGTAAGTTCGGATATATACCGTTATACGCAATTCGTTCATGACGCCAATACGAAATTAGGAGGTGTAAAAAATGAGAGAAGATATACAAAACAATAAAAGAAAAATACCTGGCATGTTTTACATACTTGTTTCCTTTATTCCATGGATTGTTTACTGGATATTATGTGGAATGGGGAACGTGTTGGGTATCATTGTTCCTCTTGTAATTTCTTTACTTCTCGTAACCCCTCAAATCCGCAAATGGGACTTTAATCTGATGGATCTTACTTCTGTTCTCTATTTTAGTATAGCTACAGCGGGCACATTTATTCTCAACTCAAACATATTTGTGGGAAGTAGTGGTTTTCTGGGTTATTCTGTCCTATTCTTTATGGCGCTCTTTTCTTTA
>CBDUQO010000172.1:0-4882 GCA_965369365.1 uncultured Methanosarcinales archaeon | reverse complement strand
GCCGGATGCTCTCCATCTCTTCCATCTTCATGACCACTTCACCGCGGTCCTCCAGACAGGTTGCACACGGTCTCCAGTAATCATAATCGAATGATGACCGTATATGCCGGTGACGTCTTGGTCTTGGCATCAATGAATACATATTCATAATAAACTTAAACCTTTCGGTGAGGGGGTGTGATTGTGAAATCTGTAAATATTTATAACAATATTTTATATAAAATATTGATTCTGTATAGTCAAAAGCTTTATTGTTGTTAGAGTTACCGTTAACATATAGTGTTTGGAGGTGGGGCAAATAGAAACATTGCGAATCGGGATGTTCTCATGGGAGAGTTTACACTCTGTTGTCGTGGGCGGCATATCTCCCCACGTAACAGAACTTGCAGAGGCGCTTTCAGCAATTGGGCACGAAATACACATATTTACGCAGAGTGGATGGATGCGTGACTACGACGAGATAAACGGAGTGCACTACCAGCGGTGCAGCTGCGATCAGTCGGGTGGCATCGTCCACCAGATGGACCGGATGTGTGATGCGATGTGCGACCGTTTTGAGTCCGTGCAGAACGAATTTGGCGTTTTCGACGTTCTTCATGGACATGACTGGCACCCGGTCACTGCGCTGAACCGGATTAAGCATGACCATGGCAATGAGTTCGTTGCCACATACCACAGCACCGAATGGGGCAGAAACGGCAACCAGTTCGGTGACTGGTGGGAAGCGCGTGAGATATCGCACAGGGAATGGCTTGTGGGGTATGAGGCGAAAGAGGTGATCATCACGACCGATCAGTTCAAAGAAGAGGTGCAACAGATATATCAAACACCTGAACAGAAGATCACCGTAATCCCAAACGGAATAAATCCCGGTAAGATCAAGAAGGACGTGGATTCTGGTGCGGTCAAGAAGCGGCTTGGCATACACCCGTATGCGCCGATGGTGCTATTCACGGGACGCATGAGTTATCAGAAGGGCGCTGACATGCTAGTAAACGCGATACCTGATATACTCAACAACAGATGGGATACCAGATTCGTCTTCGTTGGCGATGGCGAGATGAGGCAATACTGCGAGCAATGCGCATCACAACGCGGCGTTCCGGATGCATGCCGTTTCCTCGGGCGCGTATCTGATGAGACGCTCTCCGATTGCATGAACGCGTGTGATATCGCATGCGTTCCGAGCCGCAACGAACCATTCGGAATCGTAGTTCTGGAAGCATGGGACGCGGCAAAACCCGTCGTCGCAACCGATGCCGTGCATCTGATCGACAACTTCTCAAACGGGATAATCGGATATAAAAACCCGGAGTCCATCGCATGGTGCGTCAACTACTCAATGGGCGATCTTGAATCAACGAAAAAGATGGGGCAGAATGGCAAGAAACTGATTAAAACAAAGTATAACTGGGATCGGATCGCAGATGATACCGTTAAGGTATATCGGAAGTTAGAAGGGTAACTTCCGGAAGGTGATCGGCTCAACTCCTGCCGATCATTTCATACCCCACATATAAGATTACTATTCAGCAAGATAACTTTTAACAGCATCCGAAAATTCTGATGCCCTTTCAATATTGGCTCTTTTCTTTGCGCCTTTGCGTTCTCGATTTAACTCGACAATGAAAGCACGTCCTCCGGTAACTTGTAGAAAGAGTTGAATATCTCTCATGTGAAAACGGAAGAAAGTTTTATCTGATAGCAGAAAGTAATTTGAATGATGTGCAAGTTATACGGTTAGGAGAATCCGGAGGCTACGGAATAGATGCTCGATGGTGTGACGACTTCCAGCGCCCCCTTCATACACTATCAACAGGTGAGAGAACGGGCTATTACATGAATTTTGGCGGGATAGAAGACCTTGTGAAAGCTCTGGAAGATGGCTTTGTTTATTCATGGCAGTACTTGCAATATCGAAAAAGACACCATAGAAGCTCTTTAAAGGATATCCCTGCTCTTTCAAATCTCAATAGGAATAGCTTTGATGTATCCGTGATGGAAAAGATTATTCTGCTTCGCAGATGGCACGATGAAAGTCATGTATTCTGCGCTATGAATTTTCATAACGCTGATGCAGTCTTTCATGCCAATCACCCAAATGGAAGCTGGAAAAAGATTATCGACTCTTTGGATGAGATCCGGGAGCGGTTCCGGTTCTTCGCTGTCCGGAATGATGGAGGGGGCAGGAGTTAACCATAAGACCGCTCAGTTTTATATCGTATGAGGCATATACATGAATCACTATATCTGCATTCACGGACATTTTTATCAGCCTCCGAGGGAGAATCCATGGCTAGAAGAGATTGAACTGCAGGATTCGGCTTATCCATACCACGACTGGAACGAGAGGATAACATCAGAATGTTATGCTCCGAATACAGCTTCCCGCATCCTCGATCCCGATAACAGGATTGCAGATATCGTCAACAACTATACCAGAATAAGCTTTGATATCGGACCAACGTTACTCTCCTGGATAAAACTACACCATCCTGATGTGTATCGAGCGATCATTGAAGCAGACCGGATCAGCCAGAAACGTTTTTCAGGGCATGGTTCAGCCATCGCGCAGGCTTACAACCATATAATCATGCCGCTTGCAAATAGCCGGGACAAACGAACACAGGTACTATGGGGAATAAGGGATTTTGAGTACCGTTTTGGAAGGAAACCGGAAGGGATGTGGCTTCCTGAGACGGCTGCCAATCTTGAAACGCTGGACCTACTGGCTGAGTGTGGGATTGGGTTTACCATTCTAGCGCCACGCCAGGCACAACGGGTGCGAGAGATGGGAAAAGAAGAGTGGGAAGATGTGGATGGTGATGGTATCAACTCCGGAATGCCATACCTGTGCAGACTCCCGTCCGGAAAGACAATCAATCTCTTCTTCTATGATGGTCAGGTAGCACAGGACCTTGCCTTCGGAGGTCTCTTAAACAACGGCAAAAGCTTTGCGGATAGGCTAATTGGCGGGTTCTCCGATCTGAAAAAGCCTCAGCTCGTCCACATAGCCACAGACGGGGAGTCTTATGGTCACCATCATCGTTATGGGGACATGGCGCTGGCATGTGCCCTGCACAACATCGAGTCCGGCAAACGGGCTAACCTCACCAACTATGCGGAATATCTGGAAAAGCACCCTCCAACGCATGAGGTGGAAATCATCGAGAACAGTTCCTGGAGCTGTGCTCACGGAGTTGAGCGGTGGCGGGGTAATTGTGGATGCAACGCACATAACAATCCCGGATGGAATCAGGAATGGCGGGCTTTCCTTCGCGAAGCGATGGACTGGCTCCGGGATAACCTTATTCCGATTTATGAAAGGGAGATTGCGTTGTATGTACAGAATCCATGGCAGGCAAGGGACGATTACATCAAGGTTATTCTCAATAGGTCTGCTCAGGACGAGGTTATTCTTGACGGGTCGGTTCAGAGCGTGGATGCATTCCTTTCAAAGCACGCACTAAGAGAACTTTCAGAAGAAGAGACTGTGAAGGTTCTGAAACTTCTCGAGATGCAGCGCTGCGCCATGCTTATGTACACGAGCTGCGGCTGGTTCTTTGATGATATCTCAGGTATCGAGACGGTCCAGGTGATGCGGTACGCTTCCTGCGCCATGCAGCTTGCAAGAGAGGTTGGAGGGGAGGATCTGGAATCGGGCTATCTTAATATCCTCAAAAGGGCGCAGAGCAATATCCCAAACTGTGAAAACGGAGCCCGGGTCTGGGACACTTTTGTAAAGCCTGCTGCCCTCGATCTCCTCAAGGTTGGGGCGCACTATGCCATATCTTCACTCTTTGAGGAATATCCTGAAACCATACATCTCTTCTGTTACACAGCCAGTAGCGAGATATATGACCTGAATGAGTCGGGGATGCAGAAACTTGCCATTGGCAAAGCCCGGATACATGCCGATATCACCGGAGAAGAACGGTTAGTATGCTTTGCGGTCATGCATTTTGGAGATCACAACTTAATCGGGGGGGTACGCGAGTATATGGGGGATGATTGCTTCGCACTTATGCGTCAGGAAATAACGAATGCTTTCGCGAAGAGTGATATTCCTAAAGTGATTCGTTTAATGGACCGGCACTTTGAAACGCACGGTTATTCCCTGTGGCATCTCTTCAAAGATGAGCAGCGAAAGGTGTTAAACCAGATCCTTGAGCCCATACTAAGTGAGATAGAGGCTTCTTCCCGTCAGACGTATGAACAACATTACCCAATTATGCAGGTTATGAGGGATTTACGAATTCCCCTGCCAAAAGCCCTTACCGCCATTGCCGAGTTCATACTGAACACGGATCTTCGCAAATCGCTGGAAACCGAAGAACTTGATCTTGTGGATCTCCAAAAGTTGGTTGACGAGGCTAAAAAATGGTCGTTTGAACTGGACATGACCACTCTTGGCTTTGTCGCAAGCCAGAGAATCGATTCGCTCATGGAACAACTTTCCATGACACCGAAAGATGTGTCGCTTCTTGAGAGAATAGAAACCACGTTCAGAATTTTGAGTGCACTCTCTCTGGAACTTGATCAGTGGAAAACTCAGAACACCTACTTCTCAATAAGCAGGCAACTCAACGGTGAAATGCGGGAGCGTGCGAAAAGAGGGGACCAGACTGCCAAAAAATGGGTTAACCATTTCGATAATCTGCAGGATTACATATATGTGAGGTGCGTATGACACATATCCCGGTTGCAACATATAGAATTCAGTTCAATCCTTCCTTTGACTTTCAGGCAGCCCGAGATATCATCCCCGACATTCGTGCGATTCGTTTAAACGTGTCATTCGTGATCCCTTATGCCGATTTTATCACAAATTACGCGTTTGGACGAATGACACGAATTTTAACAGGTTATTTTTTGGCAAGCC
>CBDUQO010000171.1:0-4883 GCA_965369365.1 uncultured Methanosarcinales archaeon | reverse complement strand
AACAGATCAATCTCCAGCTCAAACTCGGGAAGAAATCCGAGCAGCAGGCGTTTGCAGGCAAGGGTCTGGACTTTGTGACTGACACATACCTGCCAGACCGTCTTTCCGAGATGGGGGTTTTGTGAATGCGTGAGTTCCTCTTTGCCGCCAGGTCCGGTCTGGGATTCCTGACGACGATTCCGGTTGGGATCAGCATGGAGGGGCTTGCCGCCCTTGGCAAGCGGGTGTACCTCTTTCCGGTGATCGGAGTTCTGATCGGGGTCATAATCGGGGTGATCGGTCACCTCCTTGGGTCGTTTCTACCGTCAGGGATCGCAGCGGTGGGGGTCATCGTGTCACTGTATTATCTTACCGGCATCAACCACCTCGACGGACTCGCCGATTTTGGAGACGGGGTCGTTGCGCACGGATCGCGGGAAAAGAAGGTGGGTGCGATGCGCGATGTCTCACTCGGCATCGGCGGGGTCATCTTCTGCGTAATCGTGGTTCTCGGGCTTTTTGCAGCGATCGGCGAGGTGCTGGGTGGTGTTGTGAGTGGTGTGGGCGGCGGAGCAATGGGGCTTGCGGCGGGATTGGGCGGGGGATGGGGCTTTCTGATGGTGATGGTCGCATCCGAAGTCTGCGCAAAACATGCGATGCTCACAATCTCCGCATTCGGAAGAAGCAGTCATCCGGGGCTGGGATCAATCATGATCGATGAGACCGGGCTTCGTGAGTTCGGGATCGGACTTGTATTCTCAGGCGCAGTCTGCTGGGTTGTGCTTGCCGGATCGGGTCTGCTTCTGCTCGGAAGCGCAATTGGGGTGGCGTTTGTCGTTCTTGGGGCTGCGAACCGCAACTTTGGCGGGATCAGCGGGGATGTGATCGGAGCCACGAATGAGATTGCGAGGGTGGTTGCGCTCCTGGTGGCGGGAGTGTGTGTGGGATGTGGGATGTGAGGAGGGGACGTGAGGGGATTTGCACAGATTGCGGGTCACAGTCGTGACCACGTAGTTATATATGGCTGGTCACTCGACTGACCAGAGGTATATAACTGATGAGTCACAGTGTCTATTACTATGGATTTCATGATTTCAAGACATAATCCGTGGTGGCGAGATTCGTCCGAGATATCCAACGATGACAAAATCAGGGAATTCGAATCTGCACGAATTCAATGGGAGCCTCGTGTGAAACGCCATATAAAATTTGATAAACCCAGGATATACACCCTTCGAGGACCCAGACAGGTTGGAAAAACGACGTTAATCAAGCTTCTGATAAAAGATTTGCTAACAGAGGTAGAAGATTCTAAAAGCATATTTTATTACACATGCGACATCATCGCCAACGAAAAAGAACTATTCGAAGTTATAAATGAGTATTTGGAGTGGGTTTCGGCATTTCAGTTGGATAGAAAGTATATATTTCTGGATGAGATCTCGTCTGTTAAGAATTGGGAAAAGGGGCTGAAATATATGATAGATACCGGAATTCTAAAGAACACATTGGTAATCTTGACCGGATCACACTCTATTGACATTAAACACAGTATCGAGAGACTACCCGGAAGGCGAGGAGAAGGCGACGAAACATTAGACAAAATATTAGCACCCATGAAATTCGCTGAATTCGCAGAAACTGTCAATCCCAAAATTAAAAAAGTATTTGAAGAAAATCATCTCGTTCAGATCGGAAAAACACAGAACATAATCTCCAAATTGTTCAATATGGAAATAGACCCCGCATTAAACCTGTTGCGAATATATCAATACGAACTGGACCGGCTATTCGAGCAATATCTCATAACAGGTGGAATTCCCCGACCGATCAACGAATTTTTTTCGAAAAACAGTATCGATAACAGCATATACGAACTCTATATTCGTTCGCTGATCGGCGATTTAGCGCGATGGCAGGTTCAGGAGATCTATGTGAAGCAGATACTGCGAAGCGTCATCAATAAACTGACAACGAGCGTCAGCTGGCAGAGCATTGCCAAAGATACGGATATCGGATCACATAACACGGTCTCGAAATATACAGAGGGTCTTGTTGATTCGTTTGTGCTGAACATACTGTATTCAGTTGATATTGCCAGAAAAAATGCTTGTTTCAAGAAAGAGAAGAAGATATGCTTCCAGGATCCTTTTATTTTCCATTCTCTGAGATCATGGGTCTCAGGATTGACCGATTATTTCAGTTCAACCCAATCCTATCTTGACGATCCCAAAAATAAGAGTAAATTGGTGGAATCGGTTGTTGGAAACCATCTTCTTCGATTGATGCGTGATACGTACCCCAGCGACGTTTTTACCCCGCATGAACACGTATTTTACTGGAGAAAGAAAGGAGGTGGGCAGGAAGTGGACTTTGTGTTAAGATCCAAAGAGAATGAATTGCTCCCAATTGAATTGAAATTTCAAAACAAGATACATAAGAGCGATTACAAGGGATTACACCTCTTTCCTTCAAAGAAAGGAATCCTGCTCTCAAAGAATGTCTTCGATGTGAGCGGGAATTATGCAACGATCCCGGTGTCTCTATTCTTACTGCTTATATGACGCCGCCCCCCGCCCCGATACTTCTGCAGCAACCTCGTAACCGAACGCATATCGCCCCCTGCTGCCGCGCATCCGATAATACTGCCTGATACAACTGGTCGGTCAGAATGGGAGCTTTCGGTTACCCATTTCATCGCTTGAATGGGGGTATATCAACAGGTAATCCGACTCTCATGAAAAATCTTGCGAAAGCCTGGGACAAATGCTCCCTATACGGCGGTAACAACCGCAGTCGTTCACCTCGTCTTTCAGCCAAACCTACAAGAAAATCAAAGGGCACACTGTAAACACTGCGGAAATCGACCACCAAATAATCTGTTTCAAATCCTTCCGTCTCACATTTATTCAGTAAGTGGTATCCTGGTGCATTTCCTCGCCTCAGTGCTTCTTTCCCGGTTCTGCTCTTGAAAAAGTCACTCCTGTTTCCAAATTCGCTCAAATGCCAGATCGGGCAGACAAGAACGAGATCGAGTTTTCTTTGCACGAGATCGCACGTCTGGCTCATAACGACAACATCATATTCGATAACCTCTGCCGACATCGTGCCAAGTTCAATAGTTCCAAACGGAACTACGATGGGGCACAGATTAATGATATCACCCTGCCAGAGGTCTTCTTCACCGCTTACGGTCCGTACCATGGATATTTACCCATGCGTCCTCCCCCCATCCTTATGGCTCATCAGGCTCTACGATTCTGGGCGCTGCCTTTCTGATCTCTTTTACCTGGATATTTAGTGCATACCTTCTTCGAGGGGGGATGCGTACTATCTCATCGTGTTCCAGCATTTCTTCAGGAATCGTTTCTTTAAAATGTTCTTCCATCGAAGAAGTTTCGTTTTTTAGACTCATGTAAGGTTGAACAGAGGAGGGATCTATTTCTGGCAAGGATGACGGGTTTTGATGATGGAATATGGTTTTTGGTGGTTTATGTCTTATCCACTCGGATATCAGGCTATCTAACATTTCGTTTCCATCCAACCAATCCACAGAACTTGCAGAAGGTGGGCACTGGACCGGATAATCAGGAGATGTAACTTCTCTGACGCTGCTGGGGTATATCATTCAAACCTCCTCAGCAGATCTCCTTCGATCATCTTAAAGAACCAATCGTCGGTCAGATCATGAGCTTTGTGCACCCACGAATTGATCTCCTGTTTCGTGGCTGGAGCGTTGTCTTCTCCTGATTGAACCATTGTTTCCCATAGCAAACCATTCATATCCTTTCTTTTTCCTCTAACAAACCGCAGGTGAGCAATTCCCGGAGGTTCTGCCGAGGGGAATGAGAATCGCAGGTCAAAGTCGGGATGCGAGTTGCTAACGCCGGTCTCTTCAAATAATTGTTGATGTACTTCTATATTCATTTTCATTTTTTCTTTTAGGAAATTAAATATATCGCTTTCCTCGGAATCGACAGCGTCAATATACCGCAATAATAACCGGTTGGTCCTTAAATTATTTTCTGCATCCGGGTACGACTCAAACAGGACATCCAGAATATGGGATATTCTCTTGTTGAAGTCATCCCATACGTAACCCCCGGTATCGTTTACAGTGAGTATCCCCGGACCCATCCGGACAAGGGGCCATTTGTCTCTGCCTTTCCTGAACCGGTGCTGGACAACGTATCCTGCGATCTCATCCGGCATGGTTGCGGTGGGCAATTGTTCATGGAACGGATATTCATCGCTGATTTTGTCATACATTCTGCCGATCAGTATCTTGTAGTGGGGGTCCACTTTCATTCCGGGGGTCTGCTCTTGTAGTTCCCAGCGGAATTCGAATATTGCTTCGATGAGGGGTTTGTTTTTCAGGGGTTTTCTGGGCATTATGGGGGACCTCGGGAGGTCTTGTGGGGGTGTGTGGTGGGGTCTACTTCAATTGTGCGTCGAATACGTCTACTACGTCGTATTCCGGGTTTGTGTCTGTTCTGAGTTCTTCTGCACGGTCAATCGCCGCAGTCTCATCCAAATACGCTTCAGCGAGGATTGGGATGCCACTGTGTACTTGCACGACGATGAAAAATTCAGAATGTTCTCTGTTTGTTTTCATAATATCCCCTTGGATAGTTACCACTTTGAAGAAGTCTTTGATACCAACTGTAAACGTTTGTGTATTCGAAAAATGTGCAAATTTCGGAGAGACCACTTTTTCTAAAGGTAGGGCGATTTATTTGTCTGGTAAAAAGGGATCTTCGTTTTTCATTCGATACTATCGCAAATCTTTCAACAGGAATTGATGAAAGATATACATCATTGAATCGAAGTAGACCTGAATATACCGGCGTGGAATGTTCCACTTCATATAATGCTTCGAATTTATTTGAACCTTTTTCAATCCA
>CBDUQO010000170.1:0-4895 GCA_965369365.1 uncultured Methanosarcinales archaeon | reverse complement strand
CACAGGCACAATTCATCTTGCGAGATGCTTGTAACTCGAATTACCATAGAGCCTGAATGTGCTCACAGGACAGTGTTTAAACAGAAGAACCGATGACATTGGGGTTGTCAGGAAAAGATGTGTTGGCATGGCAGGAATTCAGAAACAACAGAAATGCGAAAGTGAATTGGCAATTCACTGCAGAGAATTCCCGGATAAAGTTATCTCGCCTTTATCTGACACTCGAAAGTTGACATGACACTATGGCATGAGTGGAAGCTCTTCATCGATACACTGATCCTGAAAGTCGGAAGTACGCTGGCTTAAAAGAGGGGATCCGGGAACCGGTGGTGTGCACACGGGGGTGACTGGGGTGTAACGAATAAATGCTGTATCTACTGGTTCATGCTACCATACATATCAAAAGTTTTAAGTATGGGGTGGATCCTCTATCGGAGTACATGCGTGATGTAACATGCATTTTGCGTGTAATTATACTAGATAAATGTCTGCCCGAATGAGGTAATACACAATGAGAATGAATACACTACTGGCTGGACTAGCCATGAGCCTGCTGCTGCTAACGCTGCCAGCAGCAGCATCAGACTACACGCTCGGAATCTTCGGGAACGCGAACGAGGACGACACCATAAACATGCAGGATGTGACCTACACCGAGCTCATCATCCTCGAGTACCGCGACAAAACAGACCTCGCGGACGCCAAGTACGACGGCAAGATCAACATGCAGGACGTGACGCAGATTGAGCTCACAATTCTCGGAAAAGAGAAGGAGCTCACAGTCATGGATTCGGTTGATAGAATCGTGACATTGGAGATGCCGATAGAGAGGGTGATCGCGCTCTCCACCTCTGCCCCCGCAGGGACGTATCGGATCCTTGGGGCGATGGATAAGATCGTCGGGACCAATCAGATGATTACCGGGGATCCGTTCTATCCGGAGTTGCAGGACAAGCCCGCGGTGGGCTGGCCCTCGCCTGACTACGAAGCGATCGTGGAACTTAACCCCGATCTGATAGTCGCGGGTACAGGCGAATTTTACTACTTTGAGATCCTGGAGAAGATGGACCCCCTTGGAATAGACGTCGTTCTGATCGATTGCGGTGGCAAACCATCAAAGTATTTCGCGGAACTGCGAACTCTCGGGATGATACTGGGGGCAACAGAGCGGGCAGAGGAGTATATCGACTTCTCCCAGCCGTATCTCGACCTGGTGGAGGAGCGGATACAGGAATTGAGTCTGGATGCGAAGAAGACGGTCTACTTCGAATTCATAGGCGACTATGCGATAATGTCGAGATCCGACGATGTTATTCATCGTGCCGGAGGAGTGCACGTATTTGCCGACCTCTTTCTCGATGATCCGATGGAGCACAAGCGTTTCACAATAGAGCCTGAGGCGGTGGTAGCCAGAAACCCCGATGTGATCATCAAGGATCCGCATCTCGGTTTCAAGTGGTCGGGTTATGCTCATGGCGTAACAGACAGCATGGGCGAATTGAGAGGGGAACTGATGGAGCGACCCGGCTGGAGTGAACTGAATGCAGTCTCAGACGGCGAGGTCTATATACAATCCCGTGAGCTCGGAAACGAACGGACACTGGGCACCTGTTTCCTTGCGAAGACATTATACCCCAACCTCTTCTCAGATCTGGATACGGGGGCGTTGCTTGAGGAATATCTGGAGAAATATCACGGCATGGAGTATGATGACTACCAGGTAGCCGTTTATCATCCGGACAGGCTGCTCCGATAACAAAGACACGACATTGATGTAATCATGCAGATGAGCAAACAACAACAGATACGGCTATCAGATAATGGTGGAAGTCCGCTCCGCGAGATATTCCGTGACCGCGTATTCAACGGCATTCATCAGGGCACAACATGGCAGTTTCACCGCTACGGGATAAACTGTAAGCTCTCCGGATCCGTCTACGCGGTATCAGAGATCGAGGGCGCAGTACCGCTGATACACGGACCTGCCGGCTGTGCTTTTCACCAGCGATTGACGCCACGCAAGATGTATGCACCGATCTACAATCTGCCATGCACAGACCTTGACGAGAATGATGTGATCTATGGCGGCGAGGATAAGTTGCGAGATAAGATTAACGAGGTCTATCGCAAGTTCCACCCACAATTGATCGCGGTCCTCCCGACATGCGTATCAGGTCTGGTCGGCGATGACGTACCCGGCGTCATCACAGAACTCGATCTTCCCTGCGATCTTCTGCATGTCCCATCAGAGGGCTTCGCACACCGGAGCAGGGAGTCACTCGATCTGTTGATGCGGGACTTTGCGGAATCGTGGAAGGATCCTTCGAGATCGCCGGCGTACGATCTGCGGGGCTGCGGGCACGAGGAGGTAATGTTCTCGATTGTGGATCAACTGATGGAGGAGCAGGAGATCGTTGAAAATCTTGTGAACATCGAGTCATTTGGCAGATTCACTTACGGATTCAGAAGCGAGCTTGCTGAGATCAAACACATCTTTGGCGAGATGGGTGTCAATGTGAATCTGACACTTCCGACATGTACCGTCGACGAGATAAAACGTGCTCCAGCAGCAGAACTGAACATCGTGACACGGAACCTGCGCTGGGCAGAGCGGATGAAGGAGAGGTTCGGAAACGACTACCTCAGAAAATGGTTCTTCTACTTTGGTCTCGACGGTGTTGAGAAGTTCTACCATGATTGTGCATCGAAACTGGATCTAAACGGCGTTGCGGACGGTGCTATCAGAAAAGAGAAGACGAAATCTCTGCAGGAGCTTGAGAGGTACCAGAAGGTCTTTGCACGGGATGATTTCGCTGTCTCAACTCAGGGGTTCTTCTTTACTCCGTATCTTGCAAGGATATATGCAACCGATCTCAAACTCCCGATAAAATACCTCTGCGTTGATATGCAGCTTCTGAAGGCGCTCAACATATCCGAGGAGACAATTGAGGTCATGGAAAAGAACATGCAGGAAGCGTTCGATGAATGGGATCTGGGTTTTGAGGTCGTAACGAACCCGACATTAGGTGAGATGTCGGAGATTGCAAAGAAGGTTGACCATGTCCTGAGCGATCGCATAACACCACCGATCTATGAAAAGGGCGGTGGAGTCGGGGTGATGGACATCTCTGCCACGAGATACCTCCTCTTCCGAACCGGTTTTTCCGGAATCGTTGAGTTCGGAAAGTACCTCACCCGTGAACTGAATACCAAAAAGACGTATCAGAACAATCGAGAACCGATAATCTCCAGATTCGATTATGATAAGATCTACTACCCCATGCTTGATTCTAACCGATGCTCGGCATCGAGAGAGATGTGGTCAGGGATGTGGGGCATGAAAAGCGTTGGATGTGATAACAATGGACGGCGGTAAATTTTTTGGTGCATTCCGGGCATCTTCCGGAATAACTGATGCGGTGGTGCTTAACCATGTCCCGGTTGGATGCAACTGGGGCGTTACGATCTTCAAGACCACCTCAAATCAGTTCGACATGAGTCATGCATGCACCGTCATGCATGAACGCGAGATCGTCTTCGGTGGTGAAGACGCACTGCGTGAAGCATTGATCCGTGCGGACGAGCTGTACGATACCCCCCTTCTCCTGGTCATAGCTGGCGATGCCCCTTCGATCATAGGCGATGACGTTGAGGCTGTGGTGGACTCTGTAACGCTTGATGCGGAAGTTATGTGGATGGAGGCTGCTGGCTTCAAGGGCTCGATGATGGATGGGTATGAAGAAGCGCTTCTCCGCATGGCAGGGCTGATGAAGGAATCTGAGACGATTCAAGGCTCTGTCAATCTGATCGGCTTCTCTCCTGACGACTTCAAGGTTGATGCGGACGTAAAAGAGATCAAACGACTGCTCAGCGACGCAGGCGTGGAAGTGAACTCTGTCATATCGAAATGCAGTCTGGAGGAGTTCAGAAGAGCGCCGGCAGCAGAGCTGAACGTGGTGCTCGGGCAGGGAACCAAGCTTTCCGAGCAGATGAAGAAGGAGTTCGGTCTGCCATATCTCAAGATGGATTATCCGTACGGACTCGATGGCACATCGCATTTCGTGGGTGCAATCACAGACGAGCTTGGCATCGGGCATGAACCTGAGTTTGATATCGAACCGTTCAAGAGGGTATACCTCTATCTGCATGAACTCTATGGAACCCCGGTCTCAGTAATCGGCGATTTCCACGCAGAGGCGATTGCGAACTTCCTGGACGGGGAGCTTGGTTTCAACGTCGAGGTCTTATCCGGAAACGAGGACGATTACTTCGAATTCGAGGAAGATGTCAGGAACTCGAACACGACAATCCTCTTCGGAAGCAGTTTTGAGCAGGGGATTGCTGAGACGCTCGATATTCCCCTGATAAGGTTCTGTTATCCTGTCTTTGACAACGTCTGTGTGTATGATTACGCACCTTATGCAGGCTACAGAGGTGCTGTCTGCCTGACTGAAGCGATAATCAACACTGTCATGAGTTATGGAGGAATGAATAAATGAGAAAATTCTGCATGTATGGAAAAGGAGGGATCGGCAAATCCACGATCGTCTCAAACATCGCCGCGGCTCTGGCAGAGAAAGGTGAGACGATCATAGTGATGGGATGTGACCCGAAGTCTGATATGACAAGGAATCTGATCGGCAAAAGGATTCCAACCGTGCTCGATGTATTCCGTTCGAAGGGACCCGATACGATGGAGGCTGAGGATGTCGTCTTCAAGGGTTTTGGTGGTGTTTACTGTATCGAAGCCGGCGGACCTGAACCCGGCGTTGGCTGCGCCGGGCGTGGAGTGATAACCGCTGTGGATATGATCGACCGTCTCGGCGTATTCAATGACATCAACCCTGATACTGTGATCTACGATGTGCTTGGCGATGTCGTCTGCGGCGGGTTTG
>CBDUQO010000169.1:0-4924 GCA_965369365.1 uncultured Methanosarcinales archaeon | reverse complement strand
GCTTCTTGCGGGTTGACCCTTCAGGTGCACCAGAATCGCATCATACGTCTCATCGAACCCGTTCTCGATTAATCTGGCGTACATACCGCCGGTCTCAATCGCAACGACGAGCTTTGCGTCGTGATCCTTGAATTTGACATTGTCCACACTGAACGGGATCTGGTAGCCGCTTTCGCCGACGTCCTCCTGACAATGGATGGGGCGATCGCCTCGTTTCGTCTTTTCGGTTATGCTGATCGGTCCGAACATCGTTGCCCCGTCATCTTCGGGGCGGATATGGAAGTCCTCACGCTGCAGGGTAGTTATGATCTCAAGATCCTCAATCAGCCGGTCGCTCTCCGCTTGTTGCTTGAACTTTGCGATATCCCAGTTCTCAGAGATGTAGTAGAGTTCTCGGAGCGTGGATCCACGATTTTGCCTTAGATGCTCGGTTATCAGCAGTTCTATCGAATATGCCATCTTCAGCAGGTGGTACGCACCTTTGACCGTCTTTGCGCTCCTCATGCTGGTCTGATCGCCGTACACCCAGACCTCGCTCTTCTCGTTGTACTCAATGTTCTTCTTCGTTCTCGTGGATATCTCAACGTTTGGGATCGTTCCGTTCTCGAACTGGTCGTAGAGATCTTCTATCATCTCAAGCAGCGTCTTTTCTGCGATGTGATTCTCTATCATGCTATCATTCCAAGATCCTCCGGATAATTCACATTCAAAAACGTGCGCAGATCAGGATCGAACCTGCGCAGCGACTCTGTTGGTACAAAAACCGCCTGACTAAGAAGAGATATTGCTGAACGGACGGTACGCTCCCCGCTTTCCGTAACATTCTGGCACGCAGGTATCATCGATCTGCCATACACGGCATGGAGCGTTTCAAGCATCCCATTAGGGTGCATTGGGATTGCAGCATCACCCTCACATTCCTCGGCGCACCCAAAGAGCGCATTGATGACGTCCGGATTGGCATAAGGCAGATCACATGCAAGACAGACCGAATACTCTGATTCTGATGCAAGCAGTCCTGCAAGAATTCCTGCAATTGGTCCGTATCCGAGAACCGAATCGTAAACGACCATCAAATCGTCAGGAATCGCTTCCGTGATGCACATCCACTGTGCCGGATCGCGGGCAGCGATAATAATCTCATCCACAACCGGCGACACACGCTGGATTACCCTCCCGATCATGGGCATGCCATCAATTGTGAGCATCGCTTTGTCGCTTCCGAAACGGGCACTTTTGCCGCCACACAGAATGATTGCTGTTCTCATAGTTAATATTTGCCTACCCGATGATTGATACCCGCCGTCTGACCGTTTTGTTGCCCTTTCCAAACAAAGCACCCGTTTCAGTTATGGCTACTGTCTGGGAACTGGATGGTGCTGGTGCTGGTGGCGGTTGTTTATATGTCATCCGTGATTCCGCGACACATAAGGCTAACGATCAATAGACTACAACACTACAGCACCTTCGTATAAACCGTGATTTTCGGGGACTTCGAAAAGCTTATTTTGGTCAAATTCGCTTAACCTTGTCGTTTGATGTGGATTTTCCGTTTCATCAAATTTCATATTGAACTGTCCGGATACATCCAATCTATCACAAACGATGGGGATATCGTCGTGCTCCACAAAGATTGGCACACTACCGGATTACCAGAGAGCCTGAATGCACTACCCGCACTTTTCCCCATTTGATATCTGAAACCAAAAGGTTTTTGTACGATATAGACTTACGATATCGTCAGGCAATACTATGATGAGAAACATTTTTCTGGGGTTTATTAGAATACACATCCTACATCATGCATACGAGGGGGAGATCTTTGGAGTAGAGATGATAGACGAACTAAGAAGTCATGGTTACGCGATAAGTTCCGGAACTCTCTACCCCATACTTCATTCGTTGGAGAGAGACGGCTACTTAACGCGAAGAGACGAAGTCGTCAGCGGAAAGGTGAGGAAATACTACAGAATAACTGAAAAGGGCGTTGGCGCTCTTGAAGAAGCGAAAAAGAAGATTCGGGAACTTGTGGAGGAGGTAATGTGAAGCGAGCTAAAGATTTCAGAACCCGCCTGATGGGGGGCGTTGGCGCTAATGTCGCCATCCTTGGTCTGGTCAGTCTGTTTACTGATCTGGGCAGTCAGATGGTCTTTCCTTTAATTCCGCTATTTTTGACAACTACACTTGGCGCCAGCATGGTGGTCGTTGGTTTGATCGAAGGTTCTGCTGAAACGGTTGCCAGTCTGTTGAAAGTCTTCTCTGGTTACTGGTCCGATCGGATTAAACGAAGAAAACCATTCGTCCTTGCCGGTTACGGACTTTCTTCGCTCTCAAAACCGCTCTTTGCATTCGCTGATACATGGCAGGGCGTCTTCGGGATCAGGATTGTTGAGCGGGTGGGGAAAGGTATCAGGAGCGCTCCAAGGGACGCGATTATAGCTGAGTCCTGTGATGATGATGTCCGGGGGAAGGCGTACGGCATTCACAGGGCGATGGATGGTACAGGTTCAATTCTCGGAGCTGTTCTGGCTTTTTTCCTCCTTTTTTCATTTGGTTATAGGGATGTTTTCTTGCTGGCTGGCGTACCATCGTTGATCGCGGTTCTGCTGATAATATTTGTGAAAGAAGAGAAGAAAAAAGCCATTCTCCCCACCCCTGACACTAAAAAATCCATACGGATTAGTTTCAAAGCGCTCACGCCACAGCTCCGGTATTTCACCATCGTCGCAACGATATTTGCACTTGGGAACTTTGGATATGCTTTTCTGATGGTACGTGCACTTGATATCGGTCTGAGCGACCACACAGCGCTGTTATTGTACATAATATTCTATATAGTCTACACCATTTTCACAATTCCCGCAGGCATGATCTCAGATAAGATTGGCAGAAAGCCGGTTATCGGGGTCGGTTATGTGCTATTCGGGCTAACCTCCCTCGGTCTTGTTTTTGTCTCAAGTCTCTTTCAGATTGTCTGGGTATTTGTGTTATATGGCGTGTTCTACGCTATGATCGACGGCGTCCAGAGGGCGCTTGTTGTTGATTTATCGCCACCGGATCTGAAGGCTACGGCGCTTGGGACATTTCACATGGCAACAGGTTTGGCTGCTCTGCCTGCTAGTGGAATCGCAGGTTTGTTATGGGCTACGGTCAGTCCGGAAACGGCATTCGTCTATGGATTCATGTTATCCCTCGTTGCAGCAGCGTCGTTGCTTAAACTCAAGATTTAGGGCAAGATACTCATACACCTGAGCAGATACCAAAGACCACTAACAATCATGACAGCTAAAACAAACACAAACGGACTGGACTTAAGACGCGCATGGGACGAGATGCGGAACCAGAGAATGAGACCGATGAAGGTCGGATACGATCCTGAATTCAGGTCTAAACTCGCAGAAGACCACAGAGAGATCGCCAGATACAACGATTACGAATGCGGAAGGAAAGCGACAGATGCGCTTGGCGGGATACTGGATAAGAACTCCCGGGTTCTGGAGATCGGCGCAGGTCCCGGAACATTGACGATACCGCTTGCCCGGCAGGTGAAGCAGGTTGTTGTGATCGAGTCTTCCGAGATGGCAGTAAAGTCTCTTAAGAAGAACCTCAAAGACAGCCGGGTTGAGAACGTCGAAATCATGGAAACGAACTGGTTGGACTCGGGCGAGCGTGAGATCGGTGGTGATTTTGATCTTGTTGTCTGCTCTCATTTCCTGTGGCAGGTGGAAGACCTCGAAAAACATCTGGAGAAGATGGAAGCCGCGTCAAGGAGGTACTGTGCGGTGATACAACCGGCGGGACGGGACGACATGGCAAAGGAGATGTGGACCGAGATAACCGGGGCGCGCTACGGGGGCGAGTTCGATCCTGACGCCGATTACTTCGCGTATCTGATACTCAGGCAGTTAGGAAGGCTCGTGGACGTGAGAATCATGAACTACGGAGCGGAACTGGACTTTGAGCAGGAAGTTAGATACATAGCGAGTTTTATGGGTAAATACGTGGAAGTCGATTCCCGGATGAAGGATGTTATCGAGCAGTACGTCTCTCGAAAAGGTCTCTCCAGTGAGATGCAATCGGCAGTGGTGATGTGGTGGGAGATTCCAGCTTGATATTAAAATCCCAACGATTTAGGATTTTCATTCAAAACCTAATATTTGTAGGGGAAGTTATTTGCATACCTAACAATCAACTCCTTCAAATGGGACACATACTCTTGTGGTATGTTTGAAAGACCCGTAACCCCACGCCGGAAGTGTGGATCACAACCGATAAGCCTGCTACCTCCTGCTTGGTTTGGTGCGGTGTGCGGTATTTGGGTTGCGGGCAGGGAGTGGGGTAATCCCTCACATTAGCATGTGACGATGAACTGTGAATCGGGGTAAAGAGCACCCTAAAAATGCAACAATCGAATCGATGAACTCAATTGGAAAATACTGGGAAGCACCATGAACAATGTACAACAACTGCGCAGATGCCCAAAATGCGGGAAGCGTCTCTATGTATGCGGGTGTATGCAGATCTGCATCGTATGCGGTTACAGGACACTGAAAGGAACTGCAAGAATGGATTCGATCGCTGTTGTTTAAACTCCATTTTTTGGCAGAAGTCTGTACGTTCGATGTAGGGTTTTTGATAAACCCTAACATTTTTCGGATTTTTAGAGTTAACCGAACATTTTTAGGGCAGATTATTTGTATACCTAACTCATACCCCATCTAATGTAAGTAACATTAGCAGATGTGAGAGAACCATAGCATAGTAGGATAGTATCGGATACGGCAGGGATAGTAAAAGTGGCAGGTTCGATGGAACACCCCAAAATTATCTCCTGCACGATCCGAGGACAAATGCTATGGCGGGGCGTGTGGGTGTGTTATGTGTTGATACGTCAACTACCCCTCCCGAACGGAAGGGGCTTGTA
>CBDUQO010000168.1:0-4925 GCA_965369365.1 uncultured Methanosarcinales archaeon | reverse complement strand
TTCACTTTGTTTTGAATCGTCCTCACCATATTCACCTTTTACTGTTTTAATTATAAGTCATATAGTCTTTATAAGTATTCGTAACTATGCTACCCGGATGGTTGCTATAAATATTTGATTGCGTTAATAAGTCTAAGATTTTCTCTTTCGGTATTTTTTATTTGAGCCTGTTACATTTCCAAAATAAGTATTTATTTTCTAAGCTAATAAATGACTGACGAGTCTTTCCTTAAATAAAACACGCGCCGGTATAAATATGCAGATATTTGGCAAACTAAGAGTAATTAATAAGCCGAGCATCAACCATGATGCCCCAGACAGTGCGTAGCAGCGTCCGGGGTCGGCAACTTCATCAGGAGAATCCCGTGTGGGTTAAGCGAAGGTCGGGACGGACCCGCGTGGTTGAAAATGTTTTTATGGGGCGGGCTGTATGTGTATCGGAAAATGGATTACTGGACCGTGTGGTCTGGGTCTGGCACTTAACACCACACAAGTTAACAGTACCCTACAGCCAAAAACCGCAAAATCAACCAATCCGGCAAAAAAAAACAGACGTCCGTAGCCAATCCGAGATTGCGGCGCGTCAACCATTGAGAAGATTCTAAAAAGAACACCTCATTTTATCACCAAAAAAATCCGATAGCGCCCCTCTGATCATATCCGCACGCCAGTCTTCTTAAACTCCTTCTCACTGAACAAAATAGTATAATCGGATATGCCCGTAGCCCGCGAGATCTCCTGCGCGATGTGCTCGCATTCTTCTTTTGTGCGGGCATGAACCATCGTGTACATGTTATAATCCCAGTCCGGGCATCGTGCGCGCTCATAACAGTGCGAAACTTCATCAAATCCCGCCATTGTAGCCCCTACCCCCTCGATGCGCTCATCAGGGACATTCCAGACACACATCGCATTTGCAACTATGCCAAGTGCGCGATGTCCTATCGACGCCCCGAATCTGCGGATGATGCCCCGGTCGATCAGCGAACCAATCCTCCGAATTGCGTCTTCTTCTGAAATGTCCAGTTCGAGCGCAATTTTTTTAAAAGGCTCCGGTACAAGCTTAATTCCAGTTTGCGTGAGCTTTATCAGTTGCATATCAATAACATTCATGATTACACCCTGAACATTACGCCAATCTTAAACATCCGCTCAACCGGGAGATCGAGAAACGGGCAGCCTGTTTTTTTGATTTCACTGAATATCTCAAGCAATCGTGATTTGCTCCGTGCAGATACTGTGAACCACAAATTGTACGTACCAGGACGCAGATAATTGTGCGACACCTCGTCAAAGCCGTTGATCTGTAGGGCAACTTTGTCGATCTCGTGCTCTGGCACCCGCATCGCGATGAGCGTGCTAAATCCCCCGATTTTTCTCGTGTCGATGATCGGACCGATTCTCCGTATGGCGCCAAGTTCTGTGAGTTTCCTAAGGTGTCTAATGACCTCTTCTTCAGATACGCCGATCTGCTCCCCAAGTGTGCGAAAAGGGCGGGAATCCAGCGGAAAGCCCAGTTGAACTATATTTATCAGTTGTCTGTCGATATCATCGAGTTCTTTTTGGTCTATCATTGTGAAATCGATCCATTATTGTAAAATGCCTTCATACGACGTCGGTATTCGCCATATCGATCTTCCGGAGAGAATCTGGCTGGACGCGGGTTTACGGTGGCAGAACCACACACCGGACAAGTTTTTTCCAGTGTATATCTGTTACACTGAGTACATTTAAGGATTTTCGATTTCATAACATCCCGTTGGTATTTTACGCATTTGCAGGTTCTTCGTGCCTGTGGAATACACCGGTCCCGTTGCAACGATGTATATTATCTATTGCACGCTCTGCAGCACCTTTCAGCACCTTTTCTGCCAGTTTGTAGTCTGGTGCGGTGACCTGCAGCCTGTATCGTGGAGCGCCCACATAGCGGACGGTGAGTGTGACCTCGTCACCCTCATCGATCGCAGTCGTTACAAGTGCTGCTTTGATCCGGTCTACGCCGTCGGGTTCGGGACACATCAGATCCACGAAACCAGTAATATTGACAAAAGGAACCTTCACGTTCTCGCTCGCAACTTTGGCGATCTGGCTTGCGTGTTCCTTCTCAATGCCAGTATCATCCAGCATCGATTCGCCAGAGATTGCAATCTCTTCAAAAGCGTTGTACAAACTGCCGAACGAATCGATCAGCTTGTCTGCAATCTGTTGCCTCGCGTCATCATCCTCTATTGCGAAGTTGAGCCATTTCTCCGCACGGATTTCGATTTTCCATTCCTGGATCTTCTTTCTCCGCTGATGCTCGTTCACATCTTTGTACGACATATCGATGTGACCGCGCTGCGGGTTCACAGCAAGCACCTTGCACACGATCTTCTGCCCTTCGCGTACATAATCCCTGATGTATTTCACCCACCCGGCAGCCACCTCAGAGATGTGGATCATACCCTCCTTTGCACCGTATTCGTCCAGTTCTGCAAATACGCCAAAATCCATCACCTTCGTGACGGTGCACACGACCAGATCACCTGATTTTGGCCAGTCTCGCATAATAATCACTCCAGGACTTCAAGGATCGGGGCAAGTATCTTAGCTCTGCCACCTTTTGGCTCTACAAGTGCTCGCCCACAGACGACGCATTGTACATGAGTGCTTGCGCTTCCGAAGATGACTTGTTCGTTTTCACAGTCTGCGCACTTGACCTTCAGAAACCTGCTCTTTGGGGCAGGTGTTAGATTTTCATTGCTCTTTGCCATAATTATCACACCAGTTCGAATTTGGACGCTCTGAAACACTTTCTCACATGCGCCTTTTTGCATTCGGTGCACCGGTACCTGAGATGAACTTTTTTGGTTGGCTTGTCGCCACCAGGGACTTTCGAGAACTTTCCACTGTTTCCGATACCGCTCTGTCGTTTCTTCTGCCGTGCGATTCTGGTCATGGATGATGCTTTTCCCACTTTCACCCGCTCCACCTTGTGTGTGGTGTGCTTGTTGCAGTACGGGCAATGTGTTCGAAATTGTGCTGGCATTTTCATTGACGTTTTCACCTTTGATCTGACTTATTTTATGAGATAATAAGGGTATCTCAGTTTCCACTGGTGCCCTGCTATGGGATTTCAGTTTGCGCTACCGATCGTTGCCATTGTCCGGTGGTCCGGATGCTACATATAAGAGCGCTTGGAAAAACAATGGCGTTTATCCAAGTTCCCTTGACCGCCGGGTCGCAGCAATCACTGCCGCCATCATCCCAGCGCGGACTCCCTGCTCTTCGAGCGCACGCAAACCCTGAATCGTTGTGCCGGCTGGTGATGTGACCATGTCCTTTAGCGCGCCAGGATGCTCACCGGTCTCAAGAACCATGGCAGCCGCGCCAAGCACGGTCTGCGCGGCAAGTTCGAGTGCAACATCCCTTGGAAGCCCTTCGTGCACCCCGCCGTCAGAGAGCGCCTCAATGATCTGGAACACAAACGCAGGTCCGCTTCCGGATAGCCCGGTGACTGCGTCCATCATCGACTCGGGCACAGCAACAACTCTCCCAACCGACCCGAATATCGTGCGCGTGGTCTCGATATCAGATTCCGTGGCATTGCTGCCTGGAGAGATCGCAGATATCGCCTGTCTGACTGTGCAGGCGATATTTGGCATCACCCGGACCATGTGCGCGCCGTCTGGCAGGTCATCCTCGATTGTTGTAATAGGAGTTCCTGCAGCAACAGATATGACCAGATGCTCGTCTGTGATCCTCTTGTTGATCGATTGCAGTACCTTGCCGATGATCTGGGGCTTTACCGCAAGAATTATGGCGTCCACATTATCCGCGGTGTTGGTGTTGTCCACGGATACATTGATCCCGAGTTCGGAATGCAACATCTGCAGATGTTTGCTGTCCACATCGCTTGCGAAGATCTGGTCGCTTCTGGTGAGATTTGCAGCAAGCACGCCCCGGATTAGCGCTTCACCGATCTTGCCCGCACCAATAAAACCTATATTCATATTTATGCCTCTTTCGTCCTGCCAGTCGTTGTCCTGTCAGTTGTGCATCTGTTCAGTAAAAAAGTTTCGGTGCAGTTCACGGTTTGGGCAAAGGCGGTCAAGAGCACGATACACCACTTACGCAACCCAATTGGGGTAGCAATGTTGCAATCTCCGGCAATTTCAATGGGTTGTGTAACACGATTAAGTCAATATTTATTACTGAAAATAACATCCGAACACGCCATAACAGTTGACCACAGCTCATTGCTCGAAAGGTTTATAATATCCCTTCTTATAGTAATTTGCAACCATTCGACCAAAGGAAGGTCACGACCTAATCGCTATGAATGGGTCACAACCAATAAAACAAACATAGGAGGAATTGAATGGAACCCGCAATGGGTATGGGCCTTGTAGCCCTCATGGGTGCGGCAGCAACCGTCGCAGGATGCAGCGAAGACCTCGAATCAGATATCGGATCACAGAGTAATCCAAATTCGCAGGTTCAGCTGGCTGCGCAGGTCGGCTACCCGCACAGAATATTTAACAAAGCTATTTCTGGTGAACCCCCGTCAAATGCTATGTACTGTGCCGTAGGCGCAGGCGTTGCAATGGTGCTGATGAGTGATTCGGTGATGAGTGCATCGCCGCTTATTGCGATCGCAATCGGCGCATTCATTGCTGCACTCTTAAACGGCGTCTTCTCAACAACATCATATCTGGGAAGAAACGCAAGTCAGACACGGTTTAACCAGTACGTGTATCTTGATGTATTGCGTAACCAGATCCTTTCGCTGATGGGACACGCATACATAACGACGTTCTGCATTGTCTTGCTGTCGTACATCATGTGGGAGCAGACCCTGATCGGACATCCTTTCCCATTTCCAGTAATCGCGCTGATCTGGGGACTTTGTGTCGGTGCGATCGGATCATCCACTGGTGACGTAC
>CBDUQO010000167.1:0-4998 GCA_965369365.1 uncultured Methanosarcinales archaeon | reverse complement strand
GATGTCACCATCGAGCCTTCATTTGGGTAAGTTATTTATTGGGGCTTGCCTAACTGAAACTCAGGTTAAAATCAGAAGCCTGCTTGCACCCGATTTGGACCTCGACTTTTCAAGTTTTGTACTCATCTTTCGAATGTCCGCCCGAAAACGATAATCGGCAAGCTTCTTTATATAGTCCCCCTCGAAGTATTAATCCACTATATGCCGATCCCAACTCAACTTTGAGAATTATAGTTTAATTATATGTGTTCAGGCGTGCCAAAAAAATAGGTAGTGTACCAATCCAGGATAGTTGATGGTACGTGGTTTAGCTAACCACAAGATTACACAGATTTCCACTATACAGACCACCCCCGTCTTGTGTTAATTTCATGGTTTTTTCAATCGGCTAAACACATACACCTGAAAAAGTGTTTATATTAATCACGCACATTACATCATGACATTCATGCTTGATCCACAAACATTTGTAATCCCGGACAACACCAGGATGGAGGAGCGCACCATCGTAGTTGATGGCGGCGCAATCATCGGCGGGCAGTCCAACATCGAGTATGGTATCATCGCCGACAATATCATGATCGGCGAGCATGTGAACGTGTGCGGCGAGGTGTGCGCGCGTTCTGATGTGTACATCGATCGCTGGTCTGATATCCAGGGCGGGGTGGACGCGGACGGTGACACGCACCTCGGTGAGTTCGTAAAGATCCACGGCAAACTGGCCGTTGGCGGTGACCTTGATATCGGGGAAAACGTGTCGATCAACGATGGATTTGAGGCGAAAGGTTGGATCATGATCAAAAATCCGTTCCCGGTCATAATCTTCCTGTACCTGTATCTAAGTGAACTGCTGCACCATGGAACAGATGAAGAGGCGGAAAAAGCGATTCAGGAGTTATTTGCTGACGATCCTGAGCAGGACAATGGTATCCGGACGATGGTAATACCAGGCGGCGCTATAATTTCACTCAGTGCGATCGAAACTGATTATCCGGCGCACATCGGGGATAGCTGCCGACTGCAAGGCAACATCCGTGCAAAATCGCTTTTCATGGGCTGTGACACAACGTTGTTTGGCAGCATCCGGGTGAAGGATGTCACAATTCAGGAAAACAGCACCATACATGGGAACATCGATGCGAAAGGCGATGTCTGCATTGCAGAGGGGTGTCACATACTCGGCGATGTTCGTGCGCGGGCGATCCGGATTCACCGTGATGCAACGGTGGATGGTGTCATGGATGCGCGTGGTGGCATCACGATCACAGAGACTGCGGAAGGGGGCGAGGAAACGGAAGCGGAAACGACGAACGAATTGCAGGAATTGGAAGAAACTTCTGGTGAGGCAGAAGACGTATCCGATGAAAGACCTGCTGAAGAATCGAATACGGGATCAGATGAAGGATTAAGTGATGAATCGGGCGAAGATGCGCTTAAAGGCGAGCTTATTAGTACAGAAGAGCCAGACATTGAAGAAGAATCGGGGGGAGAAAACGATGAACCTGATGAAATTGATGTAGGAGATGAAGCGGGAGACGCGGAGGGGGGAGAAAAAACCGATGGAAATATGGAAAAATGAACGCTGCTTTTGCTAAAACAGGCAAAAAGTGTAAAATCGGTAGAGTGTATGACCACAGATAAAATTGGATACGGAAGTGTGGTGCAGAGCGTCGTTGATCTGCTTGTGCAGGCGGAGACCAAGCTGCCTGACGATGTCACGGCAGCACTGGCAGACGCGCACCAGCGCGAGACAAACCCGACTGCGAAAGAGCAGATCAAGACAATTCTTGAGAACATACGCCTTGCATCAGAACGAAATGCCCCGATCTGCCAGGATACCGGGATACTGATATTTTTTGTTGAGATTGGAATGGAATGTGCGCTCGACTTTGATATCCGGGGCGCAATATGTGATGGTGTTGAGAAAGCGACCGAAATCATACCGCTCCGACCAAACTCGGTTCATCCGATCACGAGAGAGTCATCCGGAAACGTCGGCGTAGGGCTTCCGGACATTATTTTTGATATAGTAGACGGAGATCAGATCAGGATCACCGTTCTGCCGAAGGGCGCGGGAAGCGAGAATGTGAGCAGGCTTGCTATGCTTAATCCCTCGCAAGTTGCTGATATCAGGCGATTCATCCTACAAACCGTTGTGGACGCGGGGGGAAAGCCGTGTCCGCCAGTAATCGTCGGCGTCGGCGTCGGCGGATCGTTTGACAAGGCTGCCCGCCTCGCAAAAAGGGCGTTGCTGCGAGACGTCCTCGATATGGACGATTCCGAGCGAGAGCTCCTTGATTCAATCAATTCGCTTGGAATTGGTACGATGGGGCTTGGTGGCGATATAACCGCGCTTGCCGTGCATATCGAGTATGCGCATTGCCACACGGCATCGCTTCCAGTTGCGGTAAACATCCAGTGCTGGGCGAACCGGCGGGCAAGCGTGGAACTTAACGTCGGAGATCGTGCTGTGTGAGTATTAGTTGCGCGCCCTAATGTTCACATCAGATTGCTATTACAAACGCCACAAAAACCGGTCATGAACGCGCGCATATAATAATATTATATGGTGTGGAGCTATCGAAGACTCACGCAATCTCGCCCGGACTACATACCGTTGCTCGATGGTGCTATATACTGCAACAGCCGATGGTAACACATTAATCTATGAAATCAAGAACTCGAATCAAAATCTGCGGAAATACGAATCCCGGTGACCTTAACCATGTCATATCGTATGGGGCGGATGCCGCCGGATTTATCACAAACGTTCCGGTCAAATCGCCAAGAAAGATCGATGCGAAAGTCGCAAGACAACTGATCGAGCAGGTACCGGTCTTTGTGGATTCCGTACTCGTCATTATGCCAGAGGATCTTGATTCGGCGATGGCACTGATAGCAGAGACCTCCCCGACATGCGTGCAGATTCACAACGATCTCCCGGATAGCGAGCTTGCGATTATTTCAAAGACCGTTAAGCTAATTAAAACGATTGTAATTCCAAAAGACGCGTCTTTTGAGATCATTGATCCAATCATCGTACGTACCGATGGACTGATTGGAATCGCGGATGCAATACTCCTTGATACTGGAACTGGCTCAAAGAGTGGGGGGACTGGCATGGTGCACAACTGGCAGATCAGCGCAGAGATTGTGCGCCGCTGCAAACTGCCAGTCATCCTTGCGGGTGGGCTGACGCCTGACAATGTGGCAGATGCGATTAGACAAGTCCATCCGTATGCAGTGGACACCGCGTCAGGAGTTGAGACGGAGGGCGTGCGCAATCCTGCCCAGGTGCAGTTGTTCATCGAACAGTGCATGTGGGCGGACACGGCGGCAGGGGTTGCTGAGATGAGGGCTGATGATGACTGATATCGTTGCAGCGATCGCAGCAGGTCCGGTGAAAAACGCGATCCGTGCTGCGAGCGATGGCGCTGATATGATTGAGATCAGGATCGATCTGCTGGATTGTCCCCGTGATAAACAACATTCTCCGGATTCGCAAGATTCGTTGCAGTCACTGCGATTGCTCTTTGAGGAATTGAACGACGCCGTGCAAATTCCGATCATCGCAACCAACCGCATAAGCACAGAGGGTGGTGGATTTACCGGGTCTGAAGAGGAACGAACCAATATATTGCTTTCCGTGTTGGAACTGGTCGACGCTGTCGATATTGAACTCCGTGCAGATCCGGAATACCGGGACTTGGTCGTGTGGAGTGCCAGAGCTGCCGGCAAACGCGTCATTATCTCGTATCACGATTTTTCAGCGACCCCGGGTATAGCAGAGATGCAGAAGATATTGTCTGAGTGTTTTAATGCTGGCGCCGATATAGCAAAACTCGCTGCAACCCCGCAGTCGTACGATGATGCGCTGCGCCTGCTCAAACTTACACGCGAGAATAGATCAAAACAGGTCTGCATCATCGGGATGGGTGCGTATGGCGCACATACAAGGGTGATCGCTCCACTTTACGGGTCTGTGATCGCTTACGCATCGATTGGGGCTGCAACCGCCCCTGGACAGTTTAGTGTGGGCGAACTTGCGATGATGCTGCGGATGCTCGGCACATGAAAATATCGATATCCACCTGCCACCCCCTCGCGGCGCTTGTCCGCGCTTTTTCGCGCTCCAAACCCATGTCCGATACGACCCCCAGCAAACCAACCGCGAACTAAAGCGCAAATGCATCGACCAGCGATTTGGTCCGCTCGAACGGCGCGTCCATGATCGCAGTCCCGACAAGAATCACGTCCGCGCCCGCATCGATCATACGGACCGCATCTATAGCGTTTCCGATCCCGCTCTCGCTGATAATAATCAGGTCATCCGGCACCAGCGGTGCCAGTTGCTCTGTTGTCGATAAGTCGATCGTCAACGTGTTTAAGTCTCTGTTATTGATGCCTATGATCCTTGTCTTTGTGTCAATCGCATTCGTAAGTTCGGTTTCGTTGTGCACCTCGACGAGTGGCTCAAGCCCCCGTGCAATCGACAAATCGACAAATCTTTTAAGATTGTCCCCCAGTATTCCAGCGATCAACAAGATCAAGTCGCTTTTGGTTTCATATATCTGTTTCTCATCGATTATGAAATCCTTTCTCAGTACCGGAATTCCTACCGAGTCTCGAACCGCCGAAAGGTTTTTTAAACTCCCGAAGAAGAACGCAGGCTCGGTCAGAACGGAGTTTGCCACTGCGCCCGCTGCCTCCATCTCCCGCGCAAGCATTGATGCAACGTCCGGGGTTATATTGCGGTTATCCGTAGTTGGGGAGCCGGGTTTCACCTCCGCAATCACCGGAATCCGGTTTTCGCGTTTGCGGGACCGTATCAGTCGGATAATGTCGCGATGCTCGATCGGTGCCAGCACGTCTGTATCCGTGCCCACATCCACACCCCCGCCCACGGCGTTGATGCGTCCGACCCGTTGCCGGGTGGATGTTAGTATCTCGTCGATGACCCTATGCATGATGTCTTTTATGACCTGGACGAGATATGAG
>CBDUQO010000166.1:0-5052 GCA_965369365.1 uncultured Methanosarcinales archaeon | reverse complement strand
CTATCGTGTCTCCCTGTGACCAACACCCTTTGAGAGCCGGGCAATGCACAACATATCCACCATCTTCCGGATCTTCTTCAATCACAACCTGAAATTTCATTTTATACCTCTTCCTACCTACACGACGGTAATCTCACCCCGGTCCTTCCAGCGCCCTCTTCATCACCTCGATCGCGCACAGTTCCCCGCACATCGAACACGCATCACCGCTGCTTAGCCTTGCTTCGTGGATCGATCTTGCACGCTCGCCATCGATTGCGCACTCAAACTGCGCATCCCAGTCAAGGTGCTTTCGTGCAAGCGCCATCGCATGATCCTGCGCAAACGCACGACTACGCACGCCCGGTTTCACGAGATCGGTGGCGTGAGCGGCGATTTTTGTGACGATCGTCCCTTCCCTGATGTCATCGCTGGTCGGGAGCGCAAGATGCTCGGCAGGCGTGACCATGCAGAGGAAATCCGCACCATACATGCCGGCGATTGCGCCGCCGATCGCACCGGTGATGTGGTCATAACCCGGCGCAAGATCGGTGACAAGCGGACCTAACAGGTAGAGCGGGGCAAAGTCGCAGATCTGTTTCATGGTGCGCACCCCATGCTCAATGTCATCCATCGGGATGTGCCCCGGACCCTCGACCATGCACTGGACGCCGGCGGCTCTTGCACGCTTGACAAGCCTACCAAGTGCGATCACCTCGGCAAACATCGCAGAGTCATTGGCATCCGCGATGCAGCCCGGGCGCATCCCATCGCCAAGGCTGAGCGTGACATCATACTCGCGGGCGATCTCAAGCAGGTAATCGTATTCAGCGTAAAACGGGTTTTCAGAGTCTTGAATCTGCATCCATGCGATGGTGAGCGCTCCACCGCGGCTCACAACATTCATTATGCGACCGCTCTCGACGAGGCATTCGACCACATATCGGTTTACGCCCGCATGGATCGTTATAAAATCCACGCCGCGTTCTGCATGGTTACGAACCGCATTAAAAAGATCGTCCGAGGTCACATCTGGCAGCGGCGTGCCACTACAGACCGCACGATAGATCGGGACCGTGCCAACGGGCACACTGACTGCCTCAAGAACACCATCCAGCACAGCGTCAGGATCGCCGCCCGTTGAGAGATCCATCACCGCGTCAGCGCCGTATCTGACCGCAACACGCGCCTTTTCGACCTCATCGGCGACGTTGGCAAAATCAGCAGACGTCCCGACGTTGGCATTGATCCTTGTGCACATGCACTCGCCTATACCGACTGGTGCCGCTCTTAAGCAGATATTGCGCGGAATCACGACGCGTCCTGCCGCAACCAGACGCCGCAGTTTTTCGGCATCAATGCTTTCAGCCTCAGCCACGCATCTGATCTCTTCAGTGATCTCAAGGCTTTGAGCACGGTCAAGTAGCGTCATTGGATCACGTCCCACCCCAGCCCATCAGTCACACACCCACCAGGATATGCACGCCCTGTTCTTCAGCGATTCTAACAAGGTGGAGGATCTCTGCTGCCGGAAGCGGGATATCAAAGTCAGAAGTGTCGTAACTGTTCTTTTTCATCGTTTTAGCCGCCTCGATCAGTTTGGAGACCATTTTCGGCTCATCGTACAAGAGATATCCCGGATCAGATGACACAAACCGTAGATTGGGGTACTCCTCCGAAAGTATGTACATAAGACACGCACGGTACTCCCGGTTGATGTACATGTCGAACTCTGATGATATGATCCCGTTTTTGTCGAGCTCCTTTAAAACGTCTGATGAGTATCGTTTGAGGTCGTTTTTGATCGATTGCGCTTTCTTCCGGCACAGATAGTCCTTGATGCCAATTCGCTCAAGCGTGACATCGAGATTCTGCGCCGGAAGCGCTGCTGTACCCTCGTGATCCCGGTACTCCGCAGCACCCACTACCAGCATGTACCTGCCATCACCTGGATTTTCGATCGTAACGCTCCCGCCCTCGCCCGTTACATACTTCAGAGTCACTCCGATACCGCTTTCACGCATCAACGTTATAATTGCGCCTTCGATCCCGTTTCCATCGACATCAGTGACTGTAATTGGCAGCGGATTTTCGATCACCTTTGCACCCTCTGCAAGACGGAGCATTCGGTCGCTGGCGCTGTATGTCGCATCAGGATGATAGTAATCGTACAGGCGCAGGAAGTCACCAGGTTGCACAACCTTCAGGTCGTCTTCCGAAGCTGTACCCGTATCGTGAGCCATTAGTATCTTCCGTATCTGGCGCTCGATCGTCCGGTGATAGCTGCTCAACATTTTGTATGCTCTGCGATCGATCTTTAGTGCCGGAGCCAGTTCACCCACCATGGCTGCAAACGAGTCGGCAACATCCCTGATACCATCGGCATCCTTCGCATCTTTCTTGTCCAGTGCAAATTCCTTCTCTGCAAGCCCGCTTTCATTCCAGAAGTAATCCGGAGGCATGAACTCACCTATGCTATCCTCTGTACTCGATAGATCCCCGTGCATCCGGTCAATGATCGACTGGCACAATTCCACGAACAAATCCCCGATCTCTTTAAGTCTCACAAGTTTTTCAGGACTCGATGCGTCAAGCACCTCTTCTTTAAACTCGGTAAATTGTTCGTGCTCGTTGACACCGATCGCGATATCGAGCGCCTCGAGCAGCGAGTCCCGATATGCATGGCATTCCTCTCTTGTCGCAGTTTTCAGCGCAGTGATGCTTTTTTCAAGCGTTGACACCGCGCCCCCATAATCCTGCGCACCTATATGTTCTTCGACCTTCGCACCATGCATATCATGCGCATCAGGCGACGAATCGCCCGCATGGGTTGCAAGCTTATCCGCACCATCCGCGCACTCTCGAAGCGCATTTTCAGTAATAATCTTCAGGCGATCCAGATAATCAACAATCTCTTCAAGATCATCATCCGGCAGCGTAAGAGTGTCTATTTCAGGGAGGTATGATGTAAGATCATACCCTGTAGCATTGAGCGCCTCGAGTTTCGTGCGTGCGTCATCGGTGCGCCTGACCGCATCGTCGTGCAGCCGATCAACGAAATCGAGCCTTGCTTGATCAAGATTCTGACCGACCTCCCTGATCGCAAATAGGGTTACGCCTTTGATGATTTCAGGGTCACAGTCTACCGTCTGGCTGTCAGGATCGATGCACCCACCGCTGCTTTCTATCGCACCGAGGACAGCCTCCATCTCAACTTCGCTCTGCTGGATGGCGATTGCATGAACGCCCTCAATCTCATGCATCCGGCTGCGTAGATGGAGAAAATCCCTGCCGATGTCGCGAAGTTCGCGGATCTTCACACGGGCAGCCGGGTCCTCGAGCCGCCGCTGTTTAACTGATTTGATATACCAAGATGATGCAATGATGATGGCGGCTGGTACGCCGATGATCGCAAACGCAAGCGTGATGTCGGAATCCGCGTACAAAAATAATGCAACCGCTATTATGCCTATTAAAAGCACGGACATGGCTGCGATGGCGATATTCCGTACATCTTGATTCATAATCCTGATTCTTATCGGCAGGACTTAAAACCCTATCGCAGAATGGTCAAAGAATAAATACCGTTAGGACTACAGACGTAATTGATGGAACTAAAAAGAACCGGATGGGATATTGACCGGGTGCTAACGGTCATCCTGCTTATCACAATCATCGTCTCGATATGCCTGGTTGTTTATGTCATCGTGATACCCAAACAGGGTGAGCAATTCACAGAATTCTATATGCTTGGCATAAACGAGATGGCAGACGAGTATCCCACACAGCTTACGGTCGGGGAGAATGGAAAGTTGATCATCGGTGTCGTGAATCATGAATACGCTGATGTTTCGTATCGGCTGGACGTGAACCTCGATGGGGCAGTCATACACACAGAACAGATCGATCTGGCGCATGACGAAACATGGGAGGAGCCGTTCACATTCAAAGCAACCGTTGAAGGAGATAATCAGAAGTTAGAACCGCTGTTGCACATGGAAGGGGCAGATGGAGTGTACCGGTCGCTTTACCTGTGGGTGAATGTCGCATCGCAGGAGTGACTCTCTGGTAAGATAGTCTTAAATACAATTGTGGTAACGGTGTTTTGTAAACTCGATAGAGCTAAAAATCAAATCAGTAAAAACCACTAAAAATCCTTAGAACAATCCCGATTATGGCGCAAGCAAAAAAAATCCCCTGCGAAATTACATCAATCAGAGAAGGCAAGACTTGGAACAATGTCGTCGTGCGACAGAAATCAACGGGTAAGCAGATGTTCTTTGGCAAATCAAAGAAGGATCTTACCATTGCAGTCGGCGATGCCGCGTATATGGAAGTTGAGGCTATGGCATCCGAGCTTCCTGAAACTCCGCTGCGTGTGACCCTCTACGACGAAAACGATACGAAGATCGACTGGGTAATTATACAGCCTGCCATGTTTGATGTCGGCAGATGATGCCGATAATCATTCTTGCTTACCGGCAATTCCAGCAACCACGTCGCCGCGTGTGACGATACCAACCAGTACACCATCCTCGATCACGGGCAGCCGATTGATCCGGTGATTCACCATCAGCATGCTGGCAGCCACGATTGAATCATCTGGCGAGATCGTGCGCACATGTTTTGTCATAATCGTGCGCACTGGTTGTCCACCCACGTCTTCGAGCGCCTTCTTCGCATCCTCCCATCCGATCAGTTCGCGTAAAGGTATCTCGATGATCTCAAGCGGGCTTGGAAGCCACAGGTTCCGGTCGTGCGACGGAACTTCGAGCAGTTTCAACACGTCTGACTCGGTAACGATTCCCTCCAGTTGGTCACCGTCCATCACCGGCATGCCGCTGATGTTGTGCTGCTTTAGTGTTGCAGCAGCAGTTCGGATGGCGTCGTCAATCTGGCAGGTGATGATCTGGTCATGCATAACATCTCTGACATTCATATTGTGGGTGTCTTGGTTCATCAGGTGTATTTCTTTCGGTGGTGCGACCAAGGCTTGCATTCCGCACGTCGTTCCTCAAACTGCAGCGTGTCAGAAAGGTGAATATCCCGATCTCGGGTGGTAGGAGCTGGGAT
>CBDUQO010000165.1:0-5060 GCA_965369365.1 uncultured Methanosarcinales archaeon | reverse complement strand
GCCTTTCTGCGGCATGCTAACCCATTGATGCATGAGCGGGAAAGGTCGGTGCTGATGCTACCAGAAAATGCGATCTGCGCAATGCAGAGCATCGCCGTAGGCATCAGGTAGGGGATGTCGAATTTAGAGTTCATCTACAGCAGATCCTAATAATCCAAAACTAACTTACCCGATTTTCCAAGCAGATGAACATCCATTGTTCCGAAGAAAACTCTGCCAACGAGACAGTCGATATTCAATCTTGGGTGCATATCCACTCCAATAATTTCAACTTCTTTCTCCATATTGCCTACAGCTACTGCTCCTTTGAACACAGGCAACATCAGCGTTCCTCCGGGGATGTATATCTCTTGTTCCCGTACTGTGTTTAGCAATTCCTCACATATCGCTCTCGGTGCAGTGCAATAATCTGCGCCAGAGTCAAGAATTCCGACTAAACTGATCTTCTCGACACTGCCGCTTATTTGCACAGGAAGTATCGGTTTGCCATCTCGATATTGAAATTCCATGCTGCACCCTACAATATTGCAATGGTGTCCTCTGATGGTCCAAGCCTGTGTATGAACGGTTCTTTGATCCCCAATTCACGCAACCTTTTCACCACCGCATCATACGTATCCCCGATGGAAACAACTTTCCCGTTGTACATTCCGATAACTTTATGCGGGTATTTTCCTTCTAACTCCTTTTCCATGCGTTTAAATGCCTTAAACTCGTTCATTTCAATCAGTTCTCCTGTGAACGTGGATTTATGTTGAGTTGTCATAAATCTATTGCATCAGCCGCAGCCTGCAGGATCATGAGAGCGTCGAGGGTGGTGATTTGGTTGTCGCCATCGACGTCCGCTGCGGGGTCCCAGCCGCCGCGTGCCGCGAGTCGGAGCGCGATTGCGGCGTCGGCGGGGGTGATGTGGTTGTCGCCGTTGAGGTCGCCTTTCTGCGGTGACATGGCGGCAGCCAATGTGGGTGCATGAGCGGATAACGATCTGTGTTGTTGTTGCTCAGGATCGGGTGTGAGTCATTGCCGGTGCCGGTGTAGCCGAAGTAGTGGTTGCCAACAGATCCGGAGTCGCACTGGCTGCCGCGGTCATCATCGATCACAGAATCCGTCGGAACCAGGGAATGTAATCATGCTGGTATCCGGATCTCTTCCTGCACTTCTTGCATACCCAGTTCTCCTGCTGCTATCGGATGCACACGAAGTTTGGATTTATGAAATCGTTCCATTATCCTATCAATCTTCCTTGAGATGTCAGGGGTGTAGTATGCCTCACCGCACCCCTCACAGACGTATGCAGGGATGTCGCGTATGACAAGTAACTCCGATCCAACTCTCACCATAAATTCGGTTTCGCCTTTGACGATCCTGCCTTTGCAAAAGCTACATCTATCCGGTTCCATTTCAATCATTCCTTATTCGGTAGTCGGTCCATTTATCCTTTTCGGGATGGTAAACCGTGACGACTCTTACATGATCTTTGCACAGTGCCAACACGGCGTGATACGGAGTCCCACCCACATACCCCAGAAACAGCGCAGAGGGACATGGTTCATCGTCAGTATATTCTTCGATGATCTCGCCGTAAAGTATAACCTACCCGATATCTCCGGTGGATATATTTCTTTGGAACATTCTGACCCTCGCATGATTGGAAATGATGAAATCGTCTTCTAAAAATAGTTTTGTGAGATATGTGCGATCGATTTTCATAGTCAGAGACCTCCTGAATCAGAACATGTCCCCCACCGGCGAGGCAATGCGAGATTGGGTGACTGCCGAAACAGATAGTATATGGGTATGTTATCGTACGTTTATCATAGCGTTGTCGCTTCGTCCGCAGCCTGCAGGATCATGAGCGCATCGAGGGATGTGATGCGGTTGTCGTGGTTGACGTCTGCCGCAGGGTCCCAGCCGCCGGTGGCTGCGAGTCGGAGCGCGATTGCGGCGTCGGAGGGGGTGAGGATGCCGTCGGAGTCGAGGTCGCCAATAAGTTCACCAGTAGTTACCATATAAATTCGTATTTCGATTGAATCCATGCTCATGGCACCGTTACTGTCTATTGCAGTCAACACACTCGTATGTTTGCTAATGGATAAGTTCGTTGTGTTAAGCATACTACCGCTTCCGATCATACCGTCGATGCTTGATTTCCATGTGAGCGTATCTTCGGACAGTTCTCCATCCTCAACGTCTGTACCATTTCCGGTAATTAATACTGGATAACCCTCCGCAAATGCGATTTGTGTCAGCTGATTTATTCTGCTTACTGGTTTATGGTTGATTTCGGTGGAGTTGGGGTTTATGGTCAAATCGACTACACCATCACCATCGCGGTCAATCTCCATGATATGATTAGGATTGCTGCTGTTGTTTGTGCTGATGCTGACCGCAGTTGTTTCGGTGATGGGTATGTTCAGATAGCATACAGTATCCATCGTCATATTCATCTGTTTTTCAAGTGTGAGATTGAACATTCCAGTAGTTGTGGCATTATCCACACAGAATGTAATGTTGTCGTCCTGTGGTGTGTAGATGTTTATGATTTCAGGTTCTGCGTCTGGTCCCGAGTAGTATGAATTGGGTATTTCGAGGTCGATGCCACCGGTGGTGTTCACACCAACATGCCTACCCTGCGAATCATACGCATGCAAGTTTCCAGGACACATAAGACTCCCACTGACTTTGTTTGAGGTTTGGTACGCATTCCACAATTCAATTGCATTGGCACCAAATCTGGCATCTGTGACAGCAAAGCGATTCTTGTATTTTTCTCTCGTGATATCACTGGCGTTTACTGCGTCAAGATCTTCGATAGAATTGGCAAGTTTCACCACGGTTAACGCATCAAAATCAATGATGCCGTATGTAGCACCTTTTAACACTTCGTTGCACACGCCACACACCTGCGATACAAAATCAGATCCGGGTTGCAGTTCGGATGTTAGAGTCATATAAGTCATTCCGTCAATGACTCCATATTTATAATTGCCATAATAACTATTCGCTTCGTGATATGTCCACAATCCCTTATCGTATGCCTCGAGGATATCGGCTGCCGTGCCAAGTTTCGAAGCGGAATGTTGCACATTGATGATCGCATACGCCGATACTATATTTTTGAGGTTGGATGCACCGGGTGTTAAATCATTCAGTATCTTCTTTGATAGTCCCATCGCAATCTCATGTCTGACAACACTGGCGGGTATTTCTGTTGTGATGCTTGTTCCGCTAGTAGATGCCAAAAGCACAAGTTTCCCGGTAAGATATGCACCAGTGTTTCTGGACCAGAGTGCGAATTTTGCAAGAGATATCCAACCAGTGAACTCGTTCATAGACTCCTGAACGTGCCTCAATCCTGCTACTTCATCAGTGGTATCAGACCCGACCATAGCTGCAACTGTCGCGGTCTTGGCAGCGTGTTGGAAGGTTGTGAGGTCTGGAACTTTGCCATCACTGTCATATATCATCCATGAGATATAACGATTTGGATCATTTATAGTCAATATCGCTGTATATTTTTCGCTATCTACCAATACGTCGTATCTCTCGTCATTGTTGATTGTCCATCCGGGTATGTGCTCTGGATTCGGCTGTACTGAAAATATCTCGTACGCATTCTCTCTATCGAGATTATCGTACAGGTACGACCAGTGCTGAGTCGCCCATGCCGCGGTATATACATCGTACGAGCCAGCGGGTGCCCCGGGCTGGACGGTCCATCTCAATGTTTCTGCTGCGATGTCTCCCGGACCCAACGTAACTGGAATGTATGGGGCATCCCAGACGGTGCCATCTGGATCGCGGACTGAATAACCAACATAAAAGGTGTGTTCGATTGTTCCTGTGTTTTTGGCGGTTATGGTAACCTCCACAGAATCACCCGGTTCGAATAAGCCAGACGGCATCACTGTTGAGGTGATCGTAGCGTTGATCACTGTCGTATCGAGGGTACCCATGATAGGCGACGCACGTGTGGTTTCTGAGACAACGACATCGACCGGACTGAATGTGTATCCAGGTTTTGATGCGGTGAGTGTGTAACTACCATCCGCCACGTCCGAAAACGAATAATAACCATTGGTACCTGTTTGGGCGGTTTTTCCGGTTCCAACGAGTGACACGGTTGCATTCTCGATTCCGTCATTGGTGCTGCTTGATAATACCTTACCATCGAGTATGGGGGTGTAAGTAATGGCTATCGTTTTTATCCGGCTGCCTCCTGTGGTATTCGTCGCAACCACGGTGATCGTGTTCTCGCCTTCAGCCAGCGTGACCTCTGCGCTCCACGTACTCCAGTCCGCAGCCCCGTTCGCGGGCATGGTGTTCACTGTGACCGATGCGATGCCTGATGGGTCGGAGGCTGTGCCTGCGATGGTAATTGTAGGCGAGTGGGTGGTGGTGTACGGGGCAGGGGATGCTATAGTGAGCGTGGACGGGGTGGTGCATACAGAATAATTCTCCCACCCATCTACCAGCGGATGATAATCCGTATCACTGTCATTTATACTATACGAGTGATCCCATACACCATCATTCTCAACATCTATATCAACATAATCATCCCAGTAGTTGCCGAGATAGTTTGTGAATGTGTTGCCGTTATAGGTGTATGTTATTCTTTCCGGAGAGTGCCAGATGTTACCGGAAGAGCCGACACAACCAAGACCATTATTTATAAAATTATTTTGATATATTTTGTTACTTGACGACGCGCTGTTCGAGTAAACTCCAATGGCGTTAGAATCTATGTCGTTAAAGCTGACAAAGTTATCTGCTGAACCATCGAGACGGATTCCAAAAACACTGTTCGAGATGCTGTTAAAACTTAGGGTATTGCTCGGTGAACCCCCGAGTCTGATTGCATACACAGCACAACCAGTCACATCATTAAAGTATATCTTGTTATCTGATGAACTATTGAGATTAATCCCCCAAATGTCACTAGCTATATCACTAAAAAAGATGTTGTTATGTGATGAATTACGGAGATTGATTCCAAAAAGGCTGCTTGGAATGCTGTTACTCATTAATGAGTTCTTATAAGATGAACTAAGACTGAT
>CBDUQO010000164.1:0-5062 GCA_965369365.1 uncultured Methanosarcinales archaeon | reverse complement strand
AATTATCGCTGGCAGACAAATGCCAATTGCAACGAAAAGTCCTGAGGTCAGGACGCCACACGACTCCAGACAGTTACTAGAAAGCACAAACTCGCCGCTCTCGATGCCTCCTGCATCGACCATGATGGTGTATAAAAAGCTGCCCGGTCCGGGAAATACTTCCTGGAGCCATGGCAGCCAGTATGCATCAAAGAGTCTTACAAAGAATCCATCTGTGAAAAATCCTGCGAACGATCCGAATACACTCCAGAAACCATACATGACAGCGATTGCGATTGGGATGCCGGTCAGGGGCTTGATCGTGAGTTCTCCGATCGCATCCTTGAGCGTATGCCTGTACACTCCAAACGACACGGTCTCTTTTGATATCCTGTCGATTAAGTCCCATCGCTCTTCGTGACTCAGTTTCATGCCGCACCTCCTGCAGTTCCCACGGCTGCATCTGCGGTGCTTGCAGTATTTGCAGCTATATCAGCCACATCGACCGGTTTTGCCTCCCGGATCCTCGACACGAGTTCTTTGATCCCTTCGCCCGCGATTGCGACGGTCGAAACCACAGGGATGCCAAGAATCCGCTCCAACTTGCCAGCATCGATCACGATATTCTTATCCTCGGCAACATCCCGCATATTAAGCGCGATCACCAGGGGATAACCCTCCTCAATGATCTCCATTGCAAGGTACAGCCCGCGTTCGATCTTGGATGCATCGATTACAGAGATCACCGTCACATTCTTACCCTCATGCAACATCGCGACAGCGACCTCTTCTGCCCTGTCTTTCGGATCAAGCGAGAACGTTCCCGGTACATCTATGAGTTCAACGTCCTCGCCCTCGATTTTCATCCATCCTTTCGTGTAATCGACTGTTGTTCCCGGATAGTTCGACTCGGTAACGTTTGCTCCGGTTAAACGGTTAAAAAAGACGCTTTTGCCGACGTTTGGGTGTCCCATAAGAAGAATCTTCATCACACCACATCCACAGTGATCTTTTCTGCCATATCAAGTCCCAGCGATGTTTCTGCGCCATCGACAATCACATCCACAGGACCTTTGATCGGCTGTTTCGTAACCATCCTAAGATTCTTGCCGATTCTGATGCCCATACCGGCAACCCGTGTCCGAAGATCTTTTTCAATCCCGGTTATGGTGCCCTGTTCATCATAATCCATCTTAGCTAATTTTTTTTCCATTATATCACACCGCGGCAACCTGGATCTTCCGTGCCACTCCGCGACCGATCGATATCATGTTTCTATCGACTTCGATCGTGATCGGTCCGGTGTTAGAGATCACACGCACGAGGTTGCCCTCTGATAATCCTCTCAAAAGCAGTTTCTGTCTGATGCCGTGACCACCGCTGATCCCGATGATTCTTGCGGGCTTGCCCGGCGCCATCTGTGTCAGATTCATGTCGTTTGAGCTTATGTGCATCGTTCCACCATTTAGGTTATCCTACCGGATTATAATAAAAAAGTGCTGTTAGGTATACAAATACCATGCCCTAATTAAATTAGGTTTTTTAGGAAAACCTAACAAATCATGGTACCTGTAAAGACCGCCGCAAGCGCACAATATCCCGGATAAATCCCATATAACCGGGGGGGGCAAACGGAACAGGAGTGATCGATGATCGCTCACTCGTCCATGGTTTTGGAACACTCGTGAACTGTCGGTGTGTTCACCGCAACGCGAGATATCAGAGAACCAACATACAGGAACCAAAACAAACTTCAATAGATACCTCATCAAAACATAAGTACAATGACCGCGCCCCCAACCATCCTCAAACTCGGTGGCAGCATCCTCACAGAGAAGACCGATACGCCAACCCCCAAGCCAGATGCGATCCGGAGATGCGCCCGCGAGATTGCATCCTCAATCTCACGCGCTTCACCGGTGGGTGGTGGCGGTCCGCTGATTATCATTCACGGCGCAGGCTCGTTCGGGCATCCACAGGCAAAGGAACACAGTTCGCCGGATGGATTCACCAATTTCGGGATAATCGAGATCCACAGGGCAGTAGCATCGTTAAACGATCGTGTGATCGAAGCCCTGGTTACAAATGGGATCCCAGCCGTGCCATTGCATCCGTTCGGTTGCATGGTGGCAGAAAACGGGCGCATCGCGGAAATGGAGACCGCTCAGATCGAAATAATGCTTGCCCGTGGCATCGTGCCTGTGTTGCATGGCGATGTGGTGATGGACCTAAAGACTGGCGCATCGATCGTTTCCGGCGATCAACTGGCGACATACCTCGCTGTTAGATTCAAAGCAGCCCGCATCGGGCTTGGCACTGCTGTTGATGGCGTGCTTGCGGACGGGGCAGTGATCCCACTGATCACACCGGCAAACTTCGAGTCGTTGCGACCCCACATCCAGGGGTCAGAAGGCACCGACGTGACCGGCGGGATGCTTGGCAAGGTGCTTGAACTGCTCGCAATCGAAACTGATATTAATTCATATATATTCAATGCTTCAAAGGAAGATACGATCGCCGGGTTTTTGTCAGGCGATGAACCCGGAACAAGGGTGGCAAAGAGTTGAGACAATGAAACGATCGTTTGCAATCCCCGCCATCATCAGCATCATGGCTCTTGCAGTCATTCCCGCAGTCGTTGTCACCGGATGCATCACCAGTCAGGAATGGAGCGTTGACGATGATGGATTTTTGAAATATCCTGGATGCAAGCCGGATTATCAACTAACTCTGCTTGAGACGGCTGATAATTACACACTTCACGGCGTCAACTTTACGAGCAGGGATGTCACTATCAAGGGACTTTTGCGCATTCCGCGCACCGAAGACCGGGTTCCTGGCATCGTGCTGCTGCCCGGCGCAACCGTGACCAAGGAGAGTGAGCAGGGGCTTGCAGAGTACCTGCGCGGTCTTGGCTATGCGAGCATCGCAATCGATCAGCGCAATCTCGGCGGAATTGATATGGAAGGCGACCTGGCGGCATTTCTCCGTGATGAAGAGCCGACGCAGTACAAAATGGTGCATGACGCGCTCTCTGCCGCCGGAGTGCTGCGGGATCAGCCGACAATTGATCCCGCCCGGACCCTGTACCTTGGCGAGAGCAACGGCGGCAGGTTTGCGATCATCGCATCAGCACTCGACAGCGATGCGTGTGGTGTGATCGCGATCAGTACGTGTGGTTACGGAATTGATGCGGCGGTCGCATCAGGGAAGATACAAGATCCGGATATGGTTCGGTTCTACAGATCAATCGATCCTGACACGTATCCGAATGAAATCAACCCGAGAAAGTTTGTGATGATCCATTCCCTAAACGATACGATCATCCCATACGATAGCGCACAGCAGACATACATGAAGATCGGCGGTCGGAAATCATTGCACACCGCGCGGAAGGAAGGGCACGGATACTCTGCCGAAATGAATCCCTTTTTGGAAAAGGAGCTTGCGGAAATGTTTTCGTGAGTGCAAGCATCTCGTAGATAAACCATACCTGCGTAGCGTTAAGTGCTTAGGGATCATAAATGGCACGAATAAACGAATTTCACGAATGCTAAACCGGAATAGATTCATATAATTTGCCAATTCATGTGATTTGTGATAAAAACTGTTATAGATGTGCCAAATTATCGATAAACGCTTCGAAACCAGGGTAGAACGAGTTTTGGTAAATAACCACACTATGACTGGTCGTTTGTCCACCACATCGCGAGATATTGGAGACACCGTTTTTTTTTTTTGCGTTGAGCCCCTGACTTGCACCATATCCCGCAAAATCACGTCAGATCATGCAACCTGCGACTCACGCGCGTCCCAGCAACGTGAGTGACCGCATCCACTCATCGTCAGGCTCACGTGACGTCCCGACCACGAGGCGCCTCGTGTCGCCAACCTGCTCCATCATGCCCCTTGCCTCAACCATCTCGCCAGCCAGCGCCTGACCTGCGTATGTGTGGGTATAGCAGAGAATCTCGGATATGACCGGATGATCGATCTCATAGACGGCAGGATTGTCAAAAGCGAGATCCGCGCTGGTGACTCTGGCTGTGATAGTGCACCTGTGCATATCTACCCCGCGTTCCTGCCGCACAGGCAATTGATCCCAATCGCGGACGAACAGCAGGTCAAAATACGTGCCTTCGACCATCCCTCGATTCCCTTTTCGTAATTCGTGGATCATAAACTCGTCAAACGAGATTTCAGGTACTCTCTTTGCGTATATCTGGTGCCACATCTCGTCGCTGATCCCGGTGATCCGGGGCTGCGGCAGGTCACTATCCGCGTCAGGTGACACGTTCCGCATCTTTTGCATCCTTCGCATAATCGCATCCCTTGCAGTGAACCAGTGCTTCCCGTACACGACAAAGTCGATGTCGGAGCCCTCGATCTGCAACCCGGGCAGCATCGAACCGGTGACACCCATGCTCTCAATCGGGATGCCAGCCGCCGCCAAGAAATCAACGATCGCTGCAACCCGGCGATCTTCCTTAGCAAGCGATTGTGTACGCTTATCTGCCAAAAGAACCTGTAAAATCTCATCTTCAGGAACATGGAGATCTTTCCACAATGGGCGCATCTCTGCTACGAACCGAAATGCTTCATCAAAATCAAGTTTACGATATCTAACGCCATCTAACTCGCGGTCGCCACTTTTGTCAGGTATGTATCTGAGGACTGCTTGCACACCGTATGTGGAATCGTAACCAGAGACTGCAAAGATCCAGTCATCAACCGTAATGAAAAAGTCGCGTAGCCGAACATTTGTAAAGTGCATCGATAGCGGGGGATGGATTTGAACCATCGGTCTACGGGTTATGAGCCCGTCGGGATGTCCTGACTACCCCACCCCGCTTGAGCATGGAGTCGTATCAAACAACGTATCATTGATACATAAATGCTTTGGTGCCGGTGGTATCTCTGAAAAAAATCGGCTCTATGGTAATTCGAGTTACAAGCAGCTCGCAAGATGAATTGTGCCTGTGGGCATTGGAGGCGTAGAGATCACGAATGACACGAATAAACGAATGTCACGAATGCTAAATCGGAATAAATTCGTGTCATTTGTCCATTCGTTAAATTCGTG
>CBDUQO010000163.1:0-5101 GCA_965369365.1 uncultured Methanosarcinales archaeon | reverse complement strand
ACATACCTCCACAACATCCTCTGGAGCGGTGCAGTTCCATGTATAATAGTCAAAACACCTTTCCACGCTCGCTCCGGGTGCCAGGTCCACATCCACCTGCTCTTTTATCTGATACAGACCATCCACAAACAGTGTGGTGCGGTGTCCCTCGGAAGCAGTCGCCTCGCCGATGTTTCGTATTTTGTAACAGATGGTGCCACCCTCGTTTTGGATATCCGTGATCACGAGGTCTGGCTTTCCGGACGCGCAATCACGGGTGCATCCGGTCGTTCCGGCATCGTTCCAGTTATCTGTCGTGTCGCAGACGTTTTCATCGCCGGAATTCTTAGCGGAATTGTGGACGTCTGTTGGATTGGAACAGACAGTATTGTCGGAAAATGTGTTGCCGTTGCTGTTTGATGAGAAAAAGACTCCGTATTTCCCGTTATCTTCGATTACGTTATTATGGATATTGTTTGAATCGGAGTTCTCACTGATCCAGACGCCATCGTAATAGTTTGAGCTTATATCGTTGTCGTATATCTCGTTTTTAGATGAACCATACAACGTTATCCCGGACTCAAAGTCGGTGATCACACAGTTCTTGATTGTGTTGCCGCTCTTACCGTTTATCGTGATCCCGGACTCAAATTCCCCGCTATCGTCGCCGTCGATCGTGTGTCCGCCACCATCGAAGACGATATTGTTTGCGCCAAAGGTTATGCCTGACCCCTTGACATTGATCAGGTCGGTGGTGAGTACCACGGTGTCATAGTCGCCATTCAATTTCTTGGTGCAGTCAGAGCAGGAATCACATGTTGTGGTGGCAAACGCGGTGGCATCGCCACCATCATCCGCGGCTGCTGCCGCGCTCGCTGCAATCGAGAGTATTATTATCGCTGTCAGCAGTGTTGACAGAACTTCTTTGCCATTCATTTTGTCTCACATCCCTTCGTTACGCGCCTGACGCATCACCGGAACACAAATTCCAGACATAGCATTCTGCTCCCTATACACGTAATTTTGTGCCACAACATGCACCTTCACGACTTATCAACACCCACCTAACATATCCATAACAGTATCGGGATGCCCCGTAGACGCTCTCTGAATCATTCTTTTGGGATTGTGGGGGTGTTACCGAGGCACCAAGCGCGCGTGTTATTTACGCAATCAGTAATAAAGCTTGCGGAATATCGGAGGTGCCCCGCCGTCCGGTGTTGATGCTGGCACTAGATCCATTTCATGTCAATCAGATGGGTAATCGCAGCTTTTTGCGAACTAATAATACTCATATCACCCCTCTCCACACATATCTCACACTGAGTTTCAACCTTACCTCCGAATGGATGGGGGATAGCCCATTGTGAAAAACAGAAATTTGAAGTTAATTCAACATTTAAGGCAGTTACAGCTGGTTTCTATGGCACTAACATATTTCCTATATTGGGGGTTATAAAGAGACGAAGATATATACCCTATTTAATGTTTGATCAGCAAAAGGTGAGATATTATGGTGTATTTGATGAGACATACCCCCTAAGTGGTACGGAGTTAAAGTTTCAAAAAAGCTTATTTCAGCCAAACCTCACCCGAAGGGCAGTTTTTGATCAACCTTTTGTGAAAAGGTTGGTGAAAAGGTTGCTTTAGTTCCGTACAGGCTCGATCACGAGCAGATCCTTCTGATCGGCGATACCTTTCAGGATATCAACAGCCGCCGCAAGTTCTGACTTGCCTGTTGCCTCGATGATTATATATGCGGACGACTCCGCCTCGATCTCGGGCATCGCGATGGAGATGTCCGTGACCTCGGCAAATCCGGTGCGGTCGATGCGGTCAATCGTGTCCATGATGTCGGTGTGTATGATATGCCCGATCAGGATTACCGACTCCCGTTCGATCAGCGGGTTCTCATTGATCTTTGCAATGTCGATGCCGTTCTTCCCGAGCGCATCGATGAGCGACCTGTGATTATGTTCATCGATCTCAAATACGATCTGCACTGGAATCTTGCCACGCGACGTTCTCTGGCCGCGATGATGCACGATGCTAATGATGTTGCCGCCAAGCGTGGAGAGTGGCGTGAGTGCCGCCAGAAGCTGTCCGGGTTTGTCCTGCAGTTCGAGGGTTGCTGCAATTCGCATTGTGATAGAATATGGCGCTTTGGTATAATAATCTTGGCTCACATAGATTGCGGCTCACAACCCCGAAAGCCTTAAATATCAACACATCTCTGGATGAATCATGGTTGTACTACTGCAAACACCAATCGAACTGTCTGATTACACGCTCATGATCGGACTTGCCATACTCGTATATGCGGTTCTGGCTATCCGGTTCACCAAAGTCCATGTTGCGCTGCTTTCGACGCTGGGATTCTCCACTGTCTACGTGCTGATGCTCATGGCGAAGGTTTTTTAGCTCTTCAGGGGCTTTTGGGAACTTCGCAGTTCCTCGGTGTTCAGGTTGATCGATATCTCGGCTATATCCGCGCCATATTCAGCGATCCTTCGCAGGCTCTCGAGGATGAAGCTGATTTCAGTCATATCACAATCTACCCTACTTTCTTTGCCGATCAAAATCCCCATCGCAACGACCTTTTCCGCATCCATGATGACATCATTCGCTTCTTTCATATCCTTTCCGGAAAGTGAGATTATCGCTCGCGTAAAGACGTCGTGTGCCATATCCCCCATTTTGCAGATCTGATCAATGTTATCAACACTGCAGTCCAGTTTAATGATGTTTCTCGCGATCTTCTCGGCATGATCGCCGATTCGCTCCATACTCTTCACGATCAGCCGGTATCCAAGACATTCTCTCGGATGCGCCAGTCCGATCTTTTCAGACAACTGCACATCCTCGATCGCAGCCTTTAACTGCCTGATGATCAGGAGATAGAAGCGATCGACCTCATCATCCCTCTGAATAATATCCTGCGCAAGGTCGGTGTCATTATCGCGGAGCGCCTGCATTGCATCCTTTTGCATCGAGGAAATAATTCTGGACATACTCTGCATCGTCTTTGTCAGTGGCAGATCATGGTAATTTAGCAGACTCTGGAGGATCAATTCGTTATGCGACTCTTCTATCACCTCAAGCCCAATCAGCCGCTTTCGCACGGCATCTTTGATCCATTTTCGGTCAGATGCGCCAAACCCCTTTTGCGAGATCAGTTTTATGATGTCATACCCCACCAGATAATGTGCGATCAGTATTCTGAGGTTATTCTCGGGGCTTTCATCAGGAAACAGCTTGATAGTCGTCTCGTACATCCGTTCCTTGGTCTTTGGCGCTGTAGTCAACAGTAGTGACCGGTCCAACTGAGGAGTTATGAAAACCTCGTCACCGGGATTTATTCCGACTTCTCTTACCCATTTGATTGGCAGCGATATGATGAGCGTTGAACCGCCTGTTAATTGTACTTTTCTCTTCTCTGTGGTCATGGCAGGCACCGTCGTCGAAGGTATCGTAGTATATATCTATATACACATATATGCCCAACACCACCCGCGCACAGGTGGGCAGGATATATGCATGGCATATATAGCAAGTCCGGGTAGTATATATGTGTTTGTGTGACTATATACCATATCCCGGATATCTGCGATACCAATATGTATCATGATGCCCAAGTAGCAGAGCATGATCACACCGGATCAGGTCGAACATGTTGGATTACTCGCACGCATAAAATTAAGCGGCGACGAAAAGAAGAGATATGCAGAGCAGTTGAACGACATACTCGACTATTTTGAGAAGATTGATGAACTGGAGACTGAGGTTGAGCCAACATACCATGTACTTGCACTTAACAACGTATTCAGGGAAGACGCCGCGTTCGAATCGTTGAACCAGGTTGAATCGCTTGCAAATGCGCCAAAAGAGAAGGATGGTTACTTTAAGGCTCCGAGAATTATGTAACTATGTTAGTGCTGATTCCGGAAAGTGGTGTAACAGCCGAATTTGTACCATTCACGCATGAAAATGGCGTATATGATTGGGCGTTATAATTATACCATAAAACCAGAAAGTCACCAATCGTGATGTGGACTCATATCCCGTGGAAAAGGAGAATAGAACCTGATGGAAAAGGATTTAACCAATCTCAAATACACACCTACCAGAATCCTGAGAATGAACCGGAAAATATACCGACAGATCCTTCGGGAATCTGAAAACATAGATCAGGGAAATTTCAATGCAATTGCGATAAAAGACTTTGCGCGTCTGTTTGAATTGTATGATCTCCATTTCTTCGATAGGTATTTTCACAACCAGTATAATGGGAATATCTTTTTTCGTTTATCGGAACGAATGACCAAAGCAGGCGGAAAAATTGCGTACGCGAAAGGCACCGACGTCTATACAATCTATTTATCAACGGCATTGATCTTCCAGACGTTTGGGCGCGTTACGCGGGAGATAACTGTAAACGGAATCGTATGCCATGACCGGCTGGAAGCAACGATGCGCATCCTTGAGCATGAGATCATCCACCTACTGGAGCTGGTGTTTTTTGATTCTACGAGCTGCTCCAAGCCCCGTTTCAAACACCTGTGCCAAAACATCTTCGGTCATACCAAGGTCACTCACCAGCTGGTGACCCAAGCAGAACTCGCCCAGGAGCAGCACAACATAGGGATAGGATCTACAGTCTCGTTTGAATACGGAGGGGAGACTTATCGTGGAACCATATCCCGTATAACCAAGCGTGCCACGGTTATGGTCCGTGATCGTGCCGGAGACTTCCGAGATCTTCAGGGAGATATGTACAGCAAGTACTATATCCCTCTTGAGAATCTGAAGCATATACGCTCAAGGCGTGCCAGACGATAAACGGTCGGCGTTAAAATCCGTACTATCCACAAATGCCAGTATTCATAATAAAATCGTACGTACTCGCGTATTGTGTGGAGATCTACATATAAAACCACACGATTACACAAGATTAACACAGAAATCTTGTGGTCCCCACCACCAGTTACCCACACATATACATAAAATCCGCCTTTTCGGTTTCAGGTAGCCTTGTTCACGTCAAATTCGATCTTGAAAGCAGTCCCTGCACCTACACCATGAATAATCGACAGATCTCCGTGCAACTGATCTTCCGCAAGAA
>CBDUQO010000162.1:0-5131 GCA_965369365.1 uncultured Methanosarcinales archaeon | reverse complement strand
GTCTCCCAGATCAAGTGCTGTATCTACATGATTTCCCCAGAGCGCAACTCTGATCCGGTTGTTCCCGGCTTCGTCCGAAATATGGATGTTTAACACTCGAGACACTTTACCATCATTGCGCGTGATCTCTCGGGTCTCTTCAAGCCCGGTGACGTAGCCAACGACTGTACAGGTCTCATCGACGCCAATATCTGAGAGTGGTGTAACATTTTCAGCATAGTTCACTTTCTTGTCGGTTTTTTTAATCCCGCTAGTATCTCCGATCTGGATCTCAGTAACACTGTCGTAGTTGTTCTCGCGGGTGTATCCGCCTGTGATTTCTATGCACTCACCAATATTCAAATTCTCCGCTGCCATGAAATCAACCAGGTCATCCCACAACACCACCCGGATCTTGCCAGTCTCATCTCCGATCGTGATATTCCCGACGCGCCCTGTGCTGTCTGTTTTGTCTCTGCGCATAAAGGTGCGGACCTCGCCGATGTGCAACACCTGTCCGACCACGTTCACATCGGCGGTGTTGTACTCAGACTTGTGCAGGTCTGCAATTGAGTCCCACCGCTCAGTCACTTCGATCTCATGCACCGGCTCAACTACCTCGAAATGCCCGGTTTTGCTGCCGACCGAGACCTCAACACCACCACCATAACCATCTCTTGCATATCCGCTGATCTGCAGGTGCTGTCCTGCCTCGATCTCGCCTCTCCTCACGACATCGACGAGTTCGTCCCAGAGCGAAATCCGAAGTGTACCGGTCTCATCCCCAACCGTGATGTTCGCCACTCTGCCAGCCCCGCCGTCCTCGCGTGAGAACTCGCGCACGCCAGAGACCGAGACCACCTTACAGGCGAAACTCACGTTGTCGCCGGGTTTAATGTCCTCGATTCGTATGACCGGTGAATCCGCGCCGAGTTCCTGGGCAACCAGCAGGGCTGCGGTCTCTTCGTCGCACAACCCGCCCATCGTTGCGACTTTCTCTTCGATCTTTGCCTTGAAATCGTCGAGCGTGACACGACCGCTCAGACGCTCATAAATATTTGTTATATCCGTTGTTTCGCCCATAAGATCACATTTTCCTCATTGATGCCTTTGTGGTCTCTGGTACCACCGGTATTGTATTATTGGTTTCTGTGCGGAAGGGCAAGCCCGGTCTATGACAGTTGGTCATCCACGGTCGATCATTGGTTTGGGGACTGCTGGCAATCGCACACAACAGAAACTTTCATGTCTCTCCAGCCGACATCAGATCACACGAAACACAGGAGATCACACATGGAAACGATTACCGCACGATACGATGCAAAATCCATAGAACGCAAGATGCAGCAGGCATGGGACGAAAATGACACATACAGACGCGTTCGAGACCTGCGAAAGGATGGAAAACAATTCTTTTTCGTGGACGGTCCTCCATACACCACGGGACACATCCATCTTGGCACAGCGGGGAATAAGGTCATCAAGGATGCGATCCTGCGGTACAAATCCATGCGCGGCTACCATGTCATCGATCGCGCCGGATGGGATATGCACGGGCTTCCGATCGAGGTGAAAGTCGAAGAAAAACTTGATTTCAAGACAAAAAAGGATATCGAAGAGTATGGGATTGATTCGTTCATATCTACGTGCAAGGATTTTGCAATACAGAACATGACTGCGATGACTTCCCAGTTCAAGCGTCTCGGCGTGTGGCTCGACTGGGACGATCCTTACATGACATTAAAACGTGAATACCTTGAATCGGTCTGGTGGACACTCAAACAAGCCAACGAAAAAAGCCTGCTCGAAAAAGGCATGCGTGTGGTGAACTGGTGCCCCCGATGCGAGACCGCGATCGCCGATTCCGAGGTCGAATACGGTGACCAGACTGATTCATCGATCTATGTCAAGTTTCCGTTGATTGATGAGGAGAATACGTTCATCGTCATCTGGACAACGACTCCATGGACTATTCCGGCAAATATTGCTGTGGCGGTGCATCCTGACTTTGAATACTCGAAGGTGCGGGCGCACAAGGACGGTAAAAGCGAGATATTGATCTTTGCATCTGATCTGATCGATTCGGTGTTACGAGCAGGCAAGTATCAGGATTATGAGCTTCTTGATGTCTGTTATGGTAGTGATCTGGTCGGGACGCAGTACAGACATCCGCTTGTTGATATCGTGCCAAAACAGGCTGAATTTGAGCACAAAGTATTTCCGGCGGAGTTCGTGACCACTGAGAACACCGGATGCGTGCACATAGCGCCCGGGCATGGTGTGGAGGACTTTGAACTTGGAGCGGAGCATGGGCTGCCGGCTTTCTGCCCGGTTGGACCTGACGGGCGGTATACCATCGATGCAAGCATCTATGAAGGCATATATGTCAAAGACGCTGACAAGCAGGTTACCAACGATCTTGATGAGCGCGGGTGTCTGCTTGCAAGCGAAACGATCGTGCATCGGTACGGGCATTGCTGGCGATGCAAGACGCCAATCATCTATCTTGCGACTGAGCAGTGGTTTTTGAAGATTTCACAGCTTAAGGAACAGATGCTGGACGAGATCGCGAAGGTGAGCTGGTATCCGGACTGGGCAGGATCTGCAAGGTTCCGTGACTGGGTCGCAGGAGCCCGGGACTGGTGCATATCACGGCAGCGGTACTGGGGCGTCCCGATTCCGATCTGGGTATGCGACTCATGCGGGAAGTATGAGGTGATCGGGACTGGTGGTGAACTTAAAGCAAGGAGCGGCGTTGAGCTACCTGATCTGCACCGCCCGTGGGTCGATGAGGTCACCTTCGCATGTTCGTGCGGCGGGGAGTGCCGGCGTGTTGAGGACGTCTTTGATGTCTGGTTCGATTCTGCGGTCGCTTCATGGGCGACGCTGGACTATCCGCACACCACAAGTGCGTTTGAGACACTCTGGCCCCCCGATTTCATTGTGGAAGGACATGACCAGACCCGCGGCTGGTTCTATTCGCAACTTGGCGCGGGCATGGTTGCATTCGACCGGATACCGTACAAGAGCGTGCTCGTGCATGGTTTCACGCTGGACGAAAGCGGGAATAAGATGTCAAAGAGCCTGGGCAACGTTGTTGCGCCTGACACCGTGATCGAGAAGTTCGGGGCAGATACGCTGCGTATGTATATGCTCTCCGCAAATGCGCCGTGGGACGATCTGAAGTTCAATCAGGACGAGGTCGCAACCGTACACCGTTCTTTAAACATCCTGTGGAACGTCTACAGGTTTCCGCTGCCGTACATGGTTCTTGACGGCTTTGACCCGAGTGCAGTCTCGTTTGAATCGATACGTGGTGCGCTCAGGCAGGAGGACCGGTGGATTCTGTCAAGGGCAAACTCGCTCATACGTAATGTTACGTCTGCGATGGATGATTACAAACTGCATGTCGCGACCCGTGCAATCCTTGAATTCGTGCTCGAAGACCTCTCAAGATGGTATATCCAGTTGATCCGACCCCGCACATGGACCGAGGCGGACGATCCCGACAAACTGGCAGTTTACAGGGTTCTTTTCGATGTGTTCACAATTATTACACGAATGACCGCCCCGTTCATGCCCCATCTGTCAGAGGCGATCTACCAGAACCTTGAGGGTGCGGGGGCAGGGGCAGGTGTGGGAGCCGGTATGGGCGCTGGTGTGGGGGTGGAGGAAAAGCGCAAATCGATCCATGCGTGTGACTGGCTCGCCCCCGCCGAAGAGCTGATCGATCCGGAGCTTGAGGCAGACATGGCGGAGGTCAGGAGGATTGTGGAGGCTGCGGCAAACGCCCGACAGAAGGCGAAGAGGAAGCTTCGGTGGGCGATCAGGCGGATCGTGATAGCGCCTGCCAATGCGGAAATCATGCGAGCGGTGAAATCGCTGAAAGACGTGCTTACAGAGCAGACCAATGCGAATGAGATCGTTTTGCTCGGCGTTGGCGACGAATGGGACGAACTCGGGATAGAGGCGATCCCTGATATGGCGAAACTTGGTCCGGCATTCAAGAAGGACGCTGGAAAGGTGGCTGACGCGATCAGGGGGGCTGATGCACGAGCCGTCAAGGGCGCAATCGGAGAGGCGGGCGAATGGACGTGCGATCTTGAGGTCACCGGTAGTACATCCGGCGTTGTAACAATCACCGGCGAGATGGTCAATTTCCAGAGTGTCGTTCCGGAATTTGTCGCCGATTCCGAATTTGCGCATGGCATCGTGTACGTTGATGCCACGCTCACGCCGGAGATCGAGGCGGAAGGCTACGCGGCAGAGGCGATACGCCGGGTACAGGACATGCGAAAAGAGCTTGACCTGGAGGTTAATGACTGGATCACGGTCACGCTGGGGATCTCGGATACGCGGGTGAGCGATTTCCTGGACAGCATGGTAGGGTTTATTGCGGGTGAGGTCCGCGCGAGGGAAATGACAATCGGCGACATGGCGGCGTCCGGCGACCTTGTGAAGGACTGGGATGTCGAGGGTGTTAAGATGCGGATCGGTGTGAGCGTGCTTGCGTAGGGGTGTCGTGGCGACGTGATACCTGCTGTGCAAACAAGCCACCATTTATGTGCTGATCGCGCCGCCCCGCCCGCCTTGCAGGATCATGGGGCGCCCGGGTGATGTGGTTGTTGGTTGTTGACATCAACATCCCATTCACCACGGGAAGCTTTTCGAGCGCGATCGCGGCATCCGCTGATGTGACTGATCTATCGTGGTTCACATCACCGTGGAGGGTTGCCACAGTTATCGCCCGATTGTAATCATGTACTTTCTGGCAAGAAAAATAACCGCGGAGTACGCGGAGATTCGCAGAGAAGTTAACCGTTTATTCCCTCTCTACGCACTCCGCGGTTGAATTTCCGGTTTGGCTCAGGTTGTGCGCCTGGTCAAGCAGTGCAGATATGGCGAAGTCGCATGATGGTGTTTTTAGGTACTGGAGTAGTTGTGTTTGGTCGAGTCTTAACCAAACATATATGAAATTGGGTGAGTTGCACCACTACAGCATAAAAATAATATTTTCTGAATTAAGAACGTTGTCAGCATAAATTGTGCAGAAATGGATGGCGACCTGTGGAATGTGAGATCACCATTAGAATCACAATGTAATCGCCGTCTGAATCGTAGGACTATGTTATTGCGGCATCCGTGGTGGTCT
>CBDUQO010000161.1:0-5142 GCA_965369365.1 uncultured Methanosarcinales archaeon | reverse complement strand
TTGCCGCGAGGTACACCACCAGGATACTGATGCTGAATGGAGGCAGGATCTTTGCGGCGGGCGATCCTGAATCGGTCCTGACTGCCGAGAACATCAGGCGTGCATACGGCGTGGAGGCGCTTGTGAAGAGCGACGGAGAGCGACCATATATTATTCCGGTGAGACCGGTGTGACGCGGGAGATTGTGAGTCATGCCGCAGTCGAAACAGTCAACAGGGAGGATGGTACTCTTTGTGCTCTTCCTCTTACTCATAATCGTTGCTCTGGTGGGTATTTCCGTATCCACCGGATCTGCGGATATGACTGTGGGCGATGCCTATTCTTCGATACTACGCAAAACCTTTCCCGATCACTTTGAGTCAAAGTACATCTTCACATGGGAAGATGTTCCGGGAAGCGATAGTGAGAGACTCAAACAACATCTCATAGGTGAATACGGTATCGTCTGGGTGCAGAGTGCAGAGATCAGCAAATCCGGGGACGGTAAGATCACTATCCAAGGTGTTGGTGAAAATAGCGTTGTAATCACGCGCGATGAACGGGATACGAAAAAAATAACCGTAAAAATCAGCGGCGATATAGATCCGGGTCATAGAGTCGATGATTTCAAAGTTAAAGAGGTGAACGGCGAGTTCCACATACACGAGTCGACATGGCTTGTAGATGTATGCGTGTGGAATCTCCGGCTTCCCCGCATCCTCCTTGCCATACTGGCTGGCATCTGTCTCGGGCTTGCAGGTGGTATCATGCAGTGGGCACTTAAGAATCCGCTTGCTTCGCCATACACGCTCGGGATTTCATCAGTAGCGGCGTGTGGCACATCTTTTGTCATAATCTTTGGCTTTGAACATATTGGAGGGAAATTCGCTGGCATCGGAGTTGCCTTCATCTTTACACTGATCGCAACAGCGATCATCCTCTACATCTCAAGCCGCAGATGGGCAACCCCTAAACGGGTCGTACTGCTGGGCATCGTAATGATAGTCCTCTCTTATGTGATGACCGCACAGTTCCGTCAATTTGGCGAGGCAGAGGCTGTGAAGGAAGCCGTCTTCTGGATGGTCGGCGACCTCAACCGGGCATCGTGGGACATATTGGCATACATGGCGGGACCGATTGTACTCTGTGCGATTCTCCTACTCCTGCCAATCGTCCTGCCACCACTCTTCGGTGCAGACGAAAGGCGTACCAGGACTTATGCAATGGTTGTTGCGAGTCTTCTTACCGCAAGCACGGTCTGCTTCACAGGAGTAATTGGATTCATCGGGCTACTGGCTCCGCATATCTGTCGTCTGGTCATCGGAGATTATCACAGGTTTGTAATTCCGGTATCGGGACTCGTTGGGGCGGTACTTCTACTTGGATCTGACCTGGTGGCAAGAACAGTTATTGCACCGTTAATCATACCGGTGGGCTATGTGACCGCAGTGATGTGGGTGCCGTTCCTTATATATCTCCTATTGCGAAAGGGACGAAGAGAGGTTGGAGTGGCATAAAAAATATATCAGGAGTCTTGATCAAGTGAATAAACACGAAACCGACACGATTAATCGATCTAACGTGCGTGCACGGATGTATCAGCCAGCAGCAATGCTCGTTCTGATAAGACCTGTTAATTAGGTGAGGTGGTCGATACTGCAAAAAAAGGCAGAAACTTGCTTGATGGAGAATCCTGCAAGGTCTCCAGTGTGTGTATTGCGTATGTAAGCATACAAAATAAAAAAATAAGAGGTTAATATACAATGAAACTAACTACAATATTGATTTGGATACTCATGCTGCTATCAACATTACCGGTGGCTGCGGCAGACTGCACACTCGAGATCTCCGGCAATGCCAACGAGGGTGACGCCATAAATATGCAGAATTTGGCTCCTACCGAATCCAACATCCTCAAATCGGAGATCAGACCCAAGCTCGGCGACGTGAACGCCGATGGCAGGATCACCACAACAGACTCGCTGCTCGCGCTTGCGATGGCTGCCGGGAGTATAGCACCGGAGATGGAACGTGCCGATATGAATATTGACGGCAGGGTGAACTCGCTCGACGCACTCATGATACGGATGATGGTAGAGAAGACGCAGGTCTGCGTCAACGCTCCTGATGTTGTGTCTGGTGCGTTTGAGGTCACGATAGACATCCACAATGTCGCCGATCTCGATTCCGGGCAGTTCGATCTCTCGTTTGATCCGGGTGTTGTGAACGTGACTGCGGTCAATGCAGGAAATATAAGCGGTACACCGATACCAGTCAGACACTTTTTCGTGGATGCCGATACGATCCGCGTGCTCTTCAATCTTCCAGGCGCAACCAGTGTAAGTGGCTCAGGGCAGATAGCCACGATCAATTTTGAAACAACGGGATCGCAGGGCGCAACATGCGTTCTGGACATATCGGATGGGCATATCTTCGATACCGAAGCGGATGAGATACCAGCGCTCTGGAACGACTGCAAGATAACGGTCGGGGTGCCGGTCACGGTCAACGCGCATGAGATCGTATCGATCGTACCCGGTGTATTCAATGCCACGGTCGAGATAGGGATAGAGGATGTCCGTTGCATGAATTGCGGGCAGTTCGATCTCTCGTTTGATTCGAGCGTTGTGAACGTGACTGGTGTTGCTGCAGGAAACATCCACGGAGTACTGATCCCGATTCTTGACTGGCATTTCATGGATGCGAACACAATCCGGGTGGTCTTCGAACTCTCTGATGGAAATGGAGTGAGCGGCTCCGGGTATGTGGCAGAGATAGATTTCGAGGTAACCGGATCACAGGGTGACGTTAGCGTTCTGGATATATCGAATGGGAGACTTACTGATACGGGAGGAGAGGAGATACCAGCCGTCTGGACCCGCGATGAGGTGACCATTGGAATATTTGTTGCGGTCAACGCTCCTCCGGTTGTATCCGGTGCGTTTGAGGTCACGATTGACCTCGAGAACGTAACTGATCTCGATTCCGGGCAGTTTGAGATCTTGTTTGATCCGGATGTTGTGAACGTGATCGGTGTCCACGACGGAAATATCGATGGTAGAACTGTGCCAGCCGATTGCTGGAGTTTCGTGGATGCGGACACTATCATCGCAATCTTCAATCTTCCTATTATCCGTGGGGTAAGCGGATCCGGGTATGTGGCGAGGATCGACTTTGAGATAACAGGATCGGAGGGTGATACATGCGTTCTGGATATCTCCAATGGACTGCTTGTTGACAGGAATGCGGATAAGATACCAGCAATCTGGATCGATTGCGAGGTTGCCATCGGAGAATATACTCCCCCGGCACATCGGGTTCACAACCTTAACACTGGTGAAGATTTCTTCTTCATCCATGATGCAATCGATGACACAGGCACGCTGGACGGGCATGTAATCGAGGTTGCGGATGGTCTTTATCGTGAGAATGTACAGGTCACCAAATCATTGACGATTCGGTCGGAAAACGGGTCTGCAAGTTGCGTCATTGAGGCTGCAAGGAGATGTGAGAATGCCGCTCTGGTAACTGTGGATTGCGTGAACATAAGCGGTTTTACGGTAAAAGGGACAACGTTCCTCAAAGCCGGGATATGCCTTAATGCGGGTCACTGCAACGTTTCCAACAACAACTGCTCAAACAATGATATTGGTATCCGCCTCGAGGGTTCAGGCAACAACCATGTATCAGACAATGATTGCTCGAACAACAGGGGAGCGGGCATCCATCTCGGGAGTTCAAGCAACAACAACGTATCAAGCAATAATTGCTCAAATAATTGGGAGGGCATCCGCCTCGACGGTTCAAGCAACAACAACATATCGAACAATGATTGCTCAAACAACTGGAATGGCATCCGCCTCTATGACTCAAGCAACAATAGTGTATCGAACAATAATTGCTCAAATAACCGGGTTTATAGCATCTACCTTGATGGTTCAAGTAACAACAGCGTATCAAACAATAATTGCTCGAACAACGGGGGCGGTATCAGCCTCAGGGAGTCATGTAACAACGGCATATCAAGCAACGCTTGTTCAAACAACGGGGATGATGGTATCCACTTATATGATTCAAGCAACAACAGATTAACAGGCAACAGCATGTTTGAGAATGGAATAATTATTTGGGGTGATTCGCTGAGTGATTACACGCATGAGATTGACACGAGCAACATGGTGAACGGAAAACCGATCTATTACCTGAAGGATATCGAATCCGGGAGAGTTCCGGAAGGGGCAGGTCAGGTGATACTTGTGAATTGCAAGGGCGTTCTGGTTGAAGAACAGGAATTGAACAATGCAAGCGTTGGTGTAGACGTAGCTTTCTCGTCAAATGCTACCATAAAAAACAATAATTGCTCAAACAACAACTATTATGGCATCCGCCTCTACAGTTCAAGTAACAACATCGTATCAGGCAATAACTGCTCCAACAACAACTGGAATGGCATCCGCCTCTATGAATCGTGCAACAACATTGTATACCTGAATAATTTTATAAACAACGCCGATAACATCGATTCTCGATCATCTACAAACATCTGGAACTCAACATCAAAGATAAACTATACATACAGGGGCAAGACCTTTGCGAACTATCTGGGAAACTACAGGGATGATTACGCGGGAAGCGATTCGGACAACGATGGAATTGGCGAATCTCCATCCGGCATAGATTCGGACGAAGACAATTACCCGCTTGTGATGCCAATTGAGAATTACTTTGTGGAAACAGAGAATATCCAGGAACAACAGGAGGTATAATCGATGAAAACAAAATACACAATCTACTGCATGCTGATAGCTCTCGCAGCACTCATCACACCAGCATCGGCTGACATGCTCAGCGACGTGAACAATGATGGCAGAATCACCACAGCAGACTCGCTTCTCGCACTCCGGATGGCTGCCGGGAGCGTGGTTCTGGAGCTGGAACGTGCCGATGTGAACGCTGACGGCAGGGTCGATTCGCTCGACGCACTCATGGTGCTCACGATGGCGCAGAAGACGCAGAAGACGCAGGTGTACGTCAATGCTCCGAAAATCGTGTCCGGTACGTTCGATGTGATGATCGACCTCTACAATATCGCTGATCTCGATTCCGGGCAGTTCAATCTCTCGTTTGATCCGGGTGTTGTGAATGTGACCGCTGTTCATGGTG